>JAJYAS010000100.1 GCA_021779415.1 Bacillota bacterium | reverse complement strand
CTGAGCGAGAAGGGGCAGCCCTGCCGCGATAGTGCCCACAATAGGAATTTTCTTTGCTTTCTCCTCAGTTTGGGGGTATTTGGTTTCTCCTTCAATCCCCATAAGCCAAGAGGGTCTTATTCCATACTTACCCGCTATTGCCTGGACGGTGGGGATCTTGGGAGCCATGTCTCCTGTCGTATAACGAGATATAGCAGAGGGACTCAGATGTAAGTATTCCGCTAAGCTGTATGTAGTATCGTTGTTGTCTCGCATTGATTCCAAAAGTCTGTTGCCAAACAGCTCCTTGTTGAAATACTCACTCATTAAAAACATCTCCTTTAGTAGCCTGTATAGTTGTTATTATATTTCTAAACGTGTAGAAATGCAACATAATCGTAATATTTTTTGCAAATATTATTGCGAAACTCATTGACACACTTCGGCAAGATGGTATATTATTTCGTTGAGAAACTCATCAAAAAGAAAGGGGAGAACAGAAAAATGACGAAACACAGAAAATATTCAGAGCTTAATTTATTGAAGGGTCGAATTAGAGAGAGAAATACTTCTTACCGTGAGCTCTCGGAAGGTATAGGAATCGCCGTTAACACGTTATCCGATAAGATTAATGGATTTTATGCTATGAGTATTCCCGAAGCTGAAGCGATTGCCTTGTTTCTAGAGATACCGCCAAAAGAATTAGACAAATATTTTTTTAGCCCAATGTTGCGAAACTCATCAAGAACTGCTTGAGTTGTAAAAATGTTGGTTATAGGAAGTGGATACCATCGAAAAACGCATATGCCCTAGGTGCAATAACCCGGCCTACCAGAGAGGGAAGGCAGCTAATCGGCAAAAGGCGGGGTAAATGGAGAGGGGAGAATTTAATGGATGATGATTTAGAAAAGTACCAAGTAACGGATCGCTTCCCATGGTTCGTAGATGTCAAGGAACACGAAGGAAGCATCGTCCTATACGCCTTTGCAGTGGGAGTCATTACTGCGATTATCGACGATCCCTACCGCACGGCAGAAGAAACGGTGCAAGAAATCCGCGGAACCTTGTCCGATCTGAAAAAAGCCCTCCGCGCCAACGGAGAGCCTCGAGAAAAGAAATCACTTAGATTGTACCATGGTTCGAGGAAAACTTCACGATCAATCCTGCAGAGGTGAAAGGATCGTGGAGATAACGATAACCAATTAGCCTTTGAAGAATTCTACGAGGATGAAGACAATGGGGAGGATGAATTCGATTGAAGATATCGAGACTAGAGATTAGTAATTTCGTGGGAATCTCGGAATTTAAGATTGATCTGGGCAAAATCAATATCCTAACCGGTCCGATGGGGTCGGGTAAAACCAGCATCATTGAAGCCATCGAAAAAGGTTTCAGCAATAAAAGCCAGCGAGTTGAAGTTATTCGCCATGGTGAAGAGGATGCAACGATCTTTATAAAAACAGATGATGGACTGGAGATCGATCGTAAACTACGGACCAACAAAGCGGATTACCTGAAAGTTCGCAAGGTTGGCCAAGCCGTCCCGAGTACGGAGAAATTTCTCAAGCAATTTCTTAAAGGTGAACTGTTCAAGCCCTTGGAATTTTGCACAAAATCCCCAGCTGAACAGGCCAAGATTATTTTGAACTTGCTAGAGATCCCCTGGACCATGGATGACATCTCGAACTGGTTTGGCGAGATACCCACCGATATTAACTATGACGAGCATATCCTACAAGTCCTTGGCCAGATTGTTAAATATTACTTTAGTCAGCGCGAAGCGGTCAATCGTGAAATCGTGGTCATCAAGGCTCAGGTAACGGGCTACAAAAATGAACTTCCCAAGAATTATGACGGGGAAGAATGGCAATCAAAAAAAGTTTCTGAGTATTATCAAGCGGTCTCCGATGCCGAGCTACTCAATAAGCAGAGAGAAAATGCCGCGAACTTGATCGAAGGGCTCGAGGGACGCAAAGCAAGGATTACGGCTGAGGCTGAGGCCGAAAAGCAAACCAAGCGCAACGAGATGAACCAAACCCGACATGAGATTGAGGAATATCGGCAAGAGACTGTCCACAAGATTGAGACCCTAAAAAGTGCTATCGCCCAGAAGGACCAAAAGATAGAGCAGTCGGATAATGCCTTAAATCTCGAACTTGAACGCAAATATCTGCAGCTCAGGGATGAATACGCCATTAAGAAAGATCAGGCCAGGCAGGAGATCCAAACCGGAGTCAAGGATCTTGAACAACAGGTTGCTACTTATGAAAAAACGATCTATGGAAATGACTTGGAACTCACGTCCCTCGTGGGTACCGAAGAGAATGCGCTGATCAATATTAGTGAAAAAGTAAGCGAGCGGATCAAGACCGAAGAGGCCAAGATAGAGAGTTCACGGAAAATCCTTGCTGAAACTGTAGCAGTCGATGTCGAGCCCTTAAAGCTAGTAGCCGCTGAAGTGGCGCACATGCAGAGCTTCCTGCGCGATTACGATTTGATGACGAACCTAATTCGCGAGAAGTTAGCACCGCGGGAGGAACTCGCTAAAGTCCTGACCGCTCGAATCGAAAAAGGTCGCGAGATGCCTACTGAACTCCTGAAGACCGCAGTGCTGCCGATCCCCGGACTATCCGTGGATGGCGAAGGGAAAATCCGAATCGGGAAGACGCTCATTGACGGGCTGAGTGAGGGCGAGCAATTGCAGCTAGCCTTCAGAGTCGCCAAAGCCCAAGCCGGTGAGCTGAAATTAATCTGTCTGGATGGCTGGAACAAGATTAACCCGACGGAGCGGGCGTGGATTGAGAAGGAAATCAGTGAGGATGATTTTCAATATGTTGTGGTGTCGACCGAGGACGGAGACCTGACGATGAATGTCTCGGAGGGAACTGTTAAGGGGGAAGTTGAATGCTCGAATTGACTCATGCTAATTATCATAGCATTGCAGCAAATCGCGACTATATGTCGCGTAGCCAGTACATGGGTTTTGTCTATGAGTGTGAGGCCAAAGCGATGGCAAAATTATACGATGGCTGGGTGGACGTGCCGACCACTGCTCAGGAGGTGGGTCAATATGTGCATAGCTGGAATGACGGAACGCAAAATGAGTTTCGGGAGAATCATCCCAACATGTTTACCAAAGCGAATACCTTAAGAGCTGACTATCTCGTCGCGAACACCATGATTGACTGTCTCCAAGACGATCCCTTCGCGATGTCTTTTCTTGACGGGAAAAAGGAAACGATCCTGACCGCTGAAATGTACGGCGCCCCTTGGAAGATTAGGATGAACGTCCAAAATATCCTCTCCAGGCGCATGGTTGACTTGATGACGACCAGAAGCATCCTTGGGAAGGTGTGGGATGAGGCCGTTCATGGCTATGTATCGTTTATTGAATTATATAAAGTTCCACTAAAGGCAGCTATCTATTCGGAGGTCGAGCGGCTTGCTCTGGGACGAGCGGCCGAGGACTGGTCGGAGTTTATGATCGTGGCCGTCAGTAAGGAGAAGTATCCCGATAAAGCCGTGATTAACCTGACGAACCCGACAAGATTAGCTGCAGAGCTGGCAGCCGTTGAAGCGGCTATGCCGAGGATCATCGCACTCAAAGCTGGGATAGAGGAGCCTATCCGCTGTGAAAGGTGTGACTATTGTCGGTCGACAAAAGTCCTAAACGAAGTCATTCAGTATTTCGAGTGAGCGTTAAACTAGTTTTGACAAAGGGGTGGTTTTCAACGTGGCATGGATAGAATCAAATCAAGAACTCGCCAGGCATCCCAAGGCAATCAAGGCAGCGAGGAAGTTAGGTATTTCGGTACCAACGGTCGTGGGTCATCTCCATTTTCTATGGTGGTGGTGCCTTGAGTATGCTAATGACGGAGACTTATCCAAGTTTGACGCATTGGACATAGCCGTTGCAGCTGGTTGGGAAGGGGACGCTGGAGACTTCGTGACGGCATTGGTTGAGTGTGGACCAGGAGATTCTATGGGGTTCCTTGAACAAACTGACCTTGGCTTAGCGATTCATGACTGGATGGATTACGCAGGAAGACTCATCGAAAAGCGACAGGCGAACACAAAACGGATGCAAAGCGCACGTGCTAAACACGTGCGCAACACAGGCGAAACATGTGCGACGCACGTGCAGGGGCTACCGTACCCTACCGTACCTAACCCTACCGTACCGTACATTACAGTACCAAACCATAATATTATCGACGACGTCATCCCGCGCGAGGGTGAACTTGAGTCTGAGACAGGTGAAACGATGACGGAACTGGAACCGGTGGATCTGAAGCTTGTTGTCAAAAAATCTCCCTGTAATTCAAGATTGATCGGAGCCCAAGCGGTTGACTGGGCCGAAAAGAACTGGGGACGAATGATACCTAAGGGTGATGCTGACTCCATTCTTGCCTGGTGTGATGAATTCTCGACCAGCGGAAGTGAGGACCCTGACGCGGTAGTCATCGAAGCGCTAAAATGTTGCCTTGATGCAGATGTTCGCAATGTGAAGTACCTTCGTGCTGTGCTCACCGACTGGAGAGAATCCGGCATCCTGTCCGTCGATCAAGTCAAAGCACGCGAGGCTGAACACTTAAGTCAGAAAAAACGCAAGCGGAATAAGGACCCTGGAGACAAATCACAGTCAGTTAAAAAGGAGTCGAGTAAGTACGAAAAATTCTATCTGTGAGAAGGAGAGGCCAAACATTGAGCAACATCAACTTGATTACCTGTCGAGTGGAGAGCTCTTGGCGGAACAAGTTTCTTCATCGTTGAAATGATAGCATTGAGGAAGATATTTCAGTTGAGCTCAATGCCCTGTTTTATTTGCTCATTTACTGGCCGCCTAATGCTGGAGCAAAAAAAGCAGCGAGTAAAAAGGACAGAGCTGATAGTTGTCCTGCTTGAATTATGAGCGGCAGCACCACTCCTTACTTATTAAATAAAGTCAACGATTACAAACATGAAAAGAATAAAGCAAAAAATAGTGAATGTGATTTTTTCTGTCACCGATACTATTCTTATTGCTCTATGGATATTTTAATCACATAAGGTGTCAGTTAAACTTTTAAATTTTCTTCAGCCACAGTAGATAAAATTAATGCCCAGGCGGGAACAAAGGTAATCCAAATAATATTCTCTAACAATGGGACAAAATGGTTCTTAAATAGAGGATCAAAGAGGGCAATTGCAACAGCTAAGTCACTAATAAAGATAAGGCAGCCGGAGATTGCTAATAACAAGGCAGCTTTTCTAGTAAAGTAACCTCTTAATAAGCAACATGTGGCCGTCCAGCACATGTAGGAAAGTATTAAGCCAAAAACCGACGCTGCCACAAACATCGGACCATTAACAAACCGGGACAAATGAAGAAAAACTGGGACAAAAACTAAAGCTATTGGAAGAATGACCAGAAGATTTTTTTTACTGATACTAAAGTTTTTCTGTAAAGCCATAATAATATTCTTACAACGGTTAGTAGGATAATGGGAATAAGTGGATTGCATGTATTATAAGTAACTTGACTCTGAAAAGGATATTTCAAGAGGTATATAGAATATAGTTTGAAGAATGGATTTCATGGAATAGTAGTTATTGCATACTTGTAATTTTATGTGCAATTGCACATTCTTAATAAATTATATAAGAGGAGAGTTTGATAATGGAAAAGGTTATATGGGTTAGAAGTAATGGAAAAATGATAGGTGCAAAAGAAGATGACGGTTTGGATATCGTAAACAGACATTTAGAAGAAGGCTGGACAGTTAAGCATATATCTGCATGTGCTTTAGGCGAAAGCATAAACATGGGACAGGCATATATTGTTATTGAAAAAGATGTTGGTTAGTGTAATTTTAAATATTAATGTCGCATCATTCTTAAATAGCGTCACAAGTCAGGTTCCACAAATTCTTAAACCCAGTAGTAGAAATGCCGTCCAACCTCTATGTAGGTGGACGGCATTCGTAGGATAATTGGAACCATGCGCACTGGAGGTAGTGGAATGGACTTATACAAATATAAACATACAATAGCGGCGGGTCGTCGTCATACTGTTGGTCTTAAATCTGACGGAATGGTGACGGCTGTGGGTGATAATAAATGCGGCCAATGTGATGTAAGCGGCTGGCGCGATGTTGTGGCGGTTGCGGCTAGTAATGTTCATATGGCTACGAACACGGGTAATGCTCATACAATCGGTCTTAAATCTGACGGTACTGTGGTGGCTGTGGGTTGGAATAAGCATGGCCAATGCGATGTGAATGACTGGCGCGATATTGTGGCGGTTGTGGCGGGTTGGCGTCGTACCCTCGGTCTTAAATCGGACGGCATGGTGGTTGCTGTGGGCCGCAACACTTACGGCGAATGCGATGTAGGTAGCTGGAGTGATATGTTGGCGGTCGCGGCGGGTGACTGGCATAGCGTTGGGCTTAAATCGGACGGCACGGTGACGAGTGTGGGTATTAATCGGTACGGCCAGTGCAATGTAAGCAGCTGGCGCGATATTGTGGCGGTTGCGGCGGGTTATCTACATACCGTTGGGCTTAAATCGAACGGCACGGTGGTGGCTGTTGGTCGCAATAAGGAAGGAGAATGCGATGTAAGCGGCTGGTATGATATTGTGGCGATAGCGGCTGGTAGTTATCATACCATCGGTCTTAAATCTGACGGCACGGTTACAGCTGTGGGCAATAATCGGTATCAACAATGCCATGTAAGTGACTGGTGCGATATTGTAGCAGTAGCGGCGGGTAGCGCTCATACCCTCGGCCTTAAATCGCACGGCACGGTGGTTGCTGTGGGTGATAATGAATATGGCCAATGCGATGTAAACGGTTGGCGTGGCATCCAACTGCCTGGCAAATAAATATGTCCAAAAAGCAAAATGACTTTACGGGTAATTGAAATGAAAGTCTGCAAATGAGACAGTCATGAGGTGAAATGATATGGGAAAATATACAAGAGATGAATTCTCAGACGCATTACAAGTTGTATCGTCTACCATTAGTAAATGTGAAAAGATACAGCCTAAATTTGCGAAGGGGACTTCTCAATATACTCTTCTTAAGAACAGAATAAAGGCGATGTATATCTCAAGGGCACTAATTACGGAGGACCGTGAGATTGAGCGATATTCGAAAGAAGAATTGATCGATGCTCTTAAACCGGTAGCATCTGTGATAAGTAAGTGTGAAACGGGTCAAAGGAAACATAAGAAGGAAGCACCTCAATACAAGCGCTTTCAGAAGATTATTGACGCGATGAACATTTCTAAAACGTTAATTACGGATGAAATCAATAAAAGAGGTTAATCTTGGATTTCCGGTGAGTAATCAGCACTTTAGCCTCTACCATAGTCAAACCCTTGATTTCACTGGCCATTTTAGGAATATCCCAACCCACCCATCCCGTTTATACCACGTGCAGGTTTTCGCGGGGCGGAAGAGGGATTTTGTTTGCTGGGTATATGTGTGGGTTGTGGTGTCTAGGAAAACTGGTGATGACATTCTTAAGGTCGGAAATAAGTCTATTTGCCGGATGACAAGGAGTTGATATGGCAATGAGAAAGCGTATTCACATTCACTGCAAAGAGACCAATTGATGAAAGAATAGTGCTTCTTCAGAATGATATAGAAAAGAGATTGGAACTATGCCAATCTCTTTTATTCTCCTATGTTTAAAAATCGACTAACCTTTGAGGATCAGAAAAGTTATTCATAGTTGCCTTTCCGTGTTCCAGATAAAAGACCTTAAAAATCGGATTGTCTGACGATTGGTAGAGGTTTTTAAGCATCGGTGCATGCTCGAAGATTTTTTCTTTTATTTTAATGTCGTCTTCAAATATGATCTCTCCGCTGACTCTTACCCAAGCCATGTCCTTCGTCGTTTTTGAGTATTCAATATATGGCACAGTTGTAAGTTGCTTATAAACGTCTTTGGTACTTGCAGTGCAGAAATAAAGCCTTCCGTTTTCCTCAAACATGAACCCCCATGGTCGAACTCTGGGCTTTCCATCATCAATAGTAGCTAGATACCCAATAGCTGATTTGTCATTCAAAATTGATAGAACTTCTTTCACAATAAATACACTCCCATACATTATTTCTTTACATAAATTGTACATCTTAATTATTGGCAATGCAAAGTGCAGGGGTATTCCTCTCCCTTTCTCTTGGTTGATTCGCTCAAGCCAACGGATCAAAATGGTACCGAGTGGCCAGAAATCAGCTAATAACGGATGCACAAAAGCTCCTAGTGGATTTGGGCGGAAGTGCTGCCAGTACCCCAGGAGCAACACATTGAGTAATGTTCATGAAAAAAATCAAACTTTCGGATGGGGAAAGGTACCATCTCTTTCAATGGCGATTAATGGAATTATTGCATTGATGAATCTCACTTATGGATGATTTAAAGCTGGAGTTCCCACGTCTCACCAATTAAGTCGTGACCAAAGCTAATCCTCCACAACCAATCCAGCAACCGCATAGTTAATACATTGTGATGTCTGAATTAAATGCTAAAATTCAAAGTGAATTTAAACCATTAGCGAGCCACGGAAACCCCTGCCAGCATAGTAGCATTCTGCTCCATTGTGGTACACAAAGACAGTGTCGTAGCGACGATCACAAAAGATGGCCCCGCCTAGTTTTCTAATATTAGCAGGTGTTTTCACCCAACTCGATGATTTCGTATCAAAATTTCCAAGTTTCTGAAGCTCCCGGTATTGTTCTTCCGTTAAAAGCTCAATGCCCATGGCAGCAGCCATATCCATAGCATTATTTTCTGGCTTATGCTCTTTTCTTGACTCCAGCGCTTCACGGTCGTAACAAACACTTCTGCGGCCTTTAGGACTTTCTGTTGAACAATCATAAAAAATGTATTCGTCCGACGTTTCATCATAACCAACAACATCCGGTTCACCGCCGGTTCTTTCCATTTCATTGAGTGACCACAGTTTTTCAGTATTGGCCTCCAGCTTTGCTTGTAATTTAGTCCATTTAATGCCTTTATGGCGGTTCATGTTTTTCTCAAAACGGGCTTGCAATGCTCCGAGTAGTGCCACGTTTGGCATGGTTAGTTTCCCCCTTTTATGTTCTCTAAGTGCTTTGACTAAACCCCATGTATTCT
>JAJYAS010000099.1 GCA_021779415.1 Bacillota bacterium | reverse complement strand
GTTCATCTGATCCCAATAATAGTCATGATCAGCAAACCCAATTTCTTTTAATCCCCGCTTGGAGGCTTGATCCAAAAAAGCTCGGATGTTTTCCCTGTTTGCTTCCCGATCGTTATGCCCTAGAAGATGAACATGCAAATCTAACATCTCTCAATAATTCCTCCCTACTGAAGTCTCTAGTTTTTGCCCATCTGCGAATCAAATCAAAGAGTTTGTACACCCGTTTCGACGAGCAGATAAGGATGTGTATCAAGGTCAGATAATGCCGTTTTCGTGGTTGGTGCAGCTAAATCAGCAAAGAAATTGCCCGTTAGTTTTACATCCGTTCGCCCGGCGATTTGGCCCTTTACTATACGCAAACTTTGGGGCGCGCTGAGAGAGTACGACCCAGAAACCGCATCTTGTGTATGTAATCCCAGCACAGATAAAATGAGCACCCCATCCTCCACACCCTGTAAAGCATTAACCCAGGGTACCTCTTCCTGATGTTTAAGGTAAAGTCCCGCCGTTCCTTGCGAAAGAGCTGTCGGTTTGGCTCCCCAGCGCACCGCATCTTTTACCCGGAGAAAAGGAGTTTGAAGTTGTCCATCGCGCACCAACACAGTGCGATCCGCAGGTACTCCCTCAGACGTCACCAGATACGACCCCAATTCTAAGGGACGAAGCGGGTCAATGGTCAAGGAGATTTGCGGGTGAAACACCCTAGTGTGCTCAAGAAAACTCTCCTTGGTAAAGGCACCCTGCCCCTCGAGCACCCGGTCTCCCGAAAAATTAGGGAGTATAAACTGCCCCAACATTTCCTCCGTCATGGAGGGGGAAAAGATCACTTGGGTATGGGGGCCTACTGGCGAAGCTTCTTTCTGCAATTCCTCATACCGCTCCAGGGTAAGGGACCATAGACCCAGCTCTTCTTCCGGCCGAATAAGCCTGCGCTTGGCAAACCCGCTTCCAATCAAACTATCGAACGAAAACCACGATACAAATTGAGACTGTTGGTAGGTAACGGCTAGACCCGTCGAAGTTCTGACATGCTTGAAGCCCCATGCCGCTTGGATGCTTCCCGTCATCTTAGCTTTTGAGGGTTTATCTGTCAACCAACGCTTGACCTGATCAAATAAAACCTTGTCATCCCCGTCGATAATTTTTTGTATTACCCGATCCTCAACGGCTACAAGGGGCAATGATTCTGGAAGAGGAATATGCGCTCCATCGGGGTCTTCATAGGAAGCATGCCTCCACTGTTCTAATTCACGCTGCCAATGTCCCGAATCGTCGGTGCTTGCCAACTGGACCTTAGACTGACTGCATGTCCCATCTGCCCAGACTAGAAATACCTCGCCACTTTCGCCCTGCCGATAACTTGGCGGAGTATAGACCCCCCCAGGCGAATTATCCTTAATTCCAAGAGACACCGCCTCTGATTCATGAACTAGAATTCTCCAGGCAGATAACCGCAGTTCTTCTTTTTTGGGGGCATGCTGAAACTGATAGAGAAGATCCTCTAATTGTGAGACAAGTTTCATCCGCGTTCTCCTCCCAAACTGACTTGTTGATCAGCGTCCATTAACAGGTAACGATGGCTTCCACCGCTTGAAGGAACCGATTGTCCACCTTTTCCGCAAGTTCCTATGGCATCGTAACACCCTTCTCCGAGCCCCCCACGAATCGCTTCCAAAGCAGAGAGAATTTTTCCACTAAAAATTGAGGACTGATAAATCGGCAAATTCGGGTCAGATGCATCAATAATTCCATCACATTGAAAGACAAAATCTCCCGTTTTAGGATTAACCTGACCACCACGATACCCTAAAAGAAGCAGATTTTTCTCCCCCTCACGTAGCTCTCCATGTTCTAAGAGGGTTTTACGCACAGTCTTCACTTCATCCATCAGATGCTCCTCTGGGGATAGAGGGAGCATACGATCAACCATTAAGCGAATATTACTCATTCGAGGCAAGGGAATATTTCCATAACTCTCCGCCCGCCCAGCCCCAGTCACTGGCATCCCAGCTTCACCCGCTGAGAAAATGTCCCCCAAACCCGCTTCCAATACACCATCTCGTACAATAGTAACCGTTTCTCTAACGAGACCATTGGCCGAATAAGGTTGATACGCCCAGTCACCAACGAGCGGACCATCAATAATATTGACACCCGGTCTAGCCACCCGCAGGCCCTTACGAAGTTTTCCTTCTTCACCCAGCACGGACTCATTCATATGATCCGACTCTACGGCATGCCCAAAGGCCTCGTGCGCCAGCCCCTTCGCTAGCCCATAATCGATGATAAGAGGGTAATGACCGCTCGGCAACTGGGGCGCAGCGCAGACAGCTTTAGCAAATTCTGCCCGGTCCACCGCTTTTTTCTCCAAGGCATGATCCGCTAATTCTTCAAAAAGCACGGTGGCGTCCATCCCACTGCGATGAATCAAAGTGCTCTGAGCCTTACCCTGATCTCGCACCGTACCTTGATGCATCAACACCGCTCTGGGAACGACATACGACACCAGTGTCCCATCTGTGCGCCCTATGCACCACACCTCTTCAACTTGACGATAACTCGTTTGCCAGACTCCCTCTGGATAAACACCACGCAGACTAGAGTGCAAGGTCATTACCATCTCCTCAAGTTTCACCAAGGGAATTTCTCCGAAAACCTTTTGGGCAGGATTCGTCCCCTCCTCTTGGACCATTGGAGCCTCCCAAATCCGACGATTCTGCTTTGTCCCGATCCCTTCATTTCTACGAGCTAACCGGATAGCCTTCTCGACCAGTTTACGCCCAACCCCTTCCTCTAAAACGTCCGAAGTAGCAAATCCCGAAGTCCCGTCCTTCGTAAATGCCTGAACACCCAGACCACTATCCCCGCCTGTTGATACCCGTTCAAATTTGCCGTTACTTAAACGCATTCCCCATTCCCTACGGGACTGAGCCCTTACAACGATATAACCTTCAAAATTCCGGGCCTCCGCCAACACAAGGCGGACCAACGCCTGAATCTCCTTCTGTTCCACAATAACCCTCCTTGTACCCAACAATGCAATATGGCTATTATACCACGACCTTACTTGTATTATCTCAAGCCTTCGCCGAAGGATATTGGAAAAAAATATCCCGAGGCTGTATAAATACGCAAGCCACGGGAAACAATTTAAATAGTTTAATAGTCATTACTTTTTTTCAATCCCCACTCCTCTCTTTACTTCACTTGCGACGAATAAATCGTCGCAAGCTTTTTTAGTTTAAGGGTTTATTTCAAGCTGTTTGACCATCAGTTTTCGTTCCTCCGCAAATCCAAACTTTTCATAAAGATGGAGGGCCCTAAGATTATGAGTGCTTACTGCCAGACCAAGATATGGAATTTCTTGTTCTCGACAATAGTCTTCTGCCGCACTAAGCAGTATCCGACCCGCCCCTTTACCCCTCCACTCCGGAACCACTCCAAAATCCATAATCCAGCCTTGATTTACACCTGTTAACTCTTCTCTTAATGAGGGATGAAGAACCAAATACCCAATCGTTTGACGTTTTCCCTTATTCGAACTCAAATTTTCTCCTTCGACTGGTGCCTCCGCGATAAAGACAATGGATCCAGACTGCTGAATCCAAGTCCAAAACCCTCTGAGAATCCCCTCTCTGTATTTAAGGGTTTCTTCCATTGGCTGTTTACGCCATGGCGAAATACTATCCGGAATACCAATCTTCCCAAGAGCGTACATAAAAGGCCAATCACGAACATCCCCTTGACGTACTTGCATAAAATCACCTCTTAGGCTAACTTATGCCGGCACCAGTCGATTTTCCCCTTAAATAATATTTTTCAGAACACTTTAAGTTTTTAAAAAAATGTTCTTTTTTCTTATTTTAAGTACTATGATTTCAGTGCAGTAAGTCAAAAAGCAATATAGAGAAAGCACGTTAAGCGGAATTTCCCGAAAGAAGGTGAGCCCACTGTATTTATTCAGCCTAATCTTCGGCCTCGGCCTCCTTCTTTGGGGGATGCGAACTCTGCGCCAAGGACTTCAGTCGTTTGCCGGTCATCGCCTCCAACAAATACTTCTTTGGATGACCGAGACACCAGGGCGGGGATTTTGGAGTGGGGCAATATCAACAGCTCTGCTCCAATCGAGTACCGCCCTAACCGTAATGGCCGTGTCTTTCGTAGATGCCGAGCTACTCCCCTTTGGAAATGCTCTTGCCCTGATTTTAGGGAGTAATATTGGAACCACCTTGACCACCCAACTTCTGGCTTTTCCCCTTGAACAGATAACCCCTTACCTTCTGCTGCTCGGCTCCCTCGGCTATCTTCTCATCCCAAATCGAGTGCGATTTCTCTCGTTATCTTTCTTCAGTCTTGGCATGTTATTTTTTGCACTAAGTTTATTAAAGTCAGGTATGGCTCCACTCGCTGATCTTCCAGCAATCCAACATTTTCTTAGACAGCTGGGAGACAACCATCTCCAAGGGGTCATCGCTGGGACAGTGCTATCCGCCCTGCTTCATTCTTCCAGTGCCACAACGGGCATTGTCATGCTACTCACCGAAGACGGATGGTTAACTCTCCCTACTGCGCTCGCCTTCATCTTTGGTGCCAACATTGGCACCTGTTTCACCGCCGTATTGGCAGCCCTAGCCTCTTCGCGAGCTGCACAACGTGTAGCTCTATTCCATGTTTTACTGAACGTATTTGGAGTCCTACTCTTCTTACCCTTTGTTGGACCACTGGCTTCCGGACTCACAATCATGGGGGGAAGTCTATCGAGACAGGTCGCTAACGCTCATACCCTCTTTAATGTCTTATCCTCCCTATTGGCCTTTCCTCTTTTACCGTGGGCTACACGGTTTCTTAAAAAAATTCTCCCGTGAAGCCCCAGGACGCAGTGTCACACAAGTCCCCCCTTCACCCCAAACGTTTCCTCAATTAAATCACAAATTCCAGAGGCGTCATCCAACCCAAAGCAGGGGATTCCGTTATCAAACGAGACATCACTCACAATAGCCATGAGTTCCTCCGGCTTGGAGAAAAGCTCCTGATGTACCGCGGAGCGAAACACCTCAATCTTGGGTTTATTCCCATGCTTATATCCCTCAGTGAAAATAACATCTACATCCGAAATTCGAGCGAGAACCTCATCAAGCGGCTGATCATCAGCCACCTTCTCTAAGATGGCAATCTTTTGGGGTGAGCTAATGGCAACAACATCCGCACCCGCTTGGGCATGGCGCCACGTATCTTTTCCCGGTTGATCCATCTCGAAGCCATGGACGTCATGTTTGAGAGTCGCCACCCTCCAATTACGACGTTTGGCTTCTCGAATAATTTTCTCTAAGAGCGTGGTCTTTCCAGAATTCGACTTCCCCCCCACAATTGAAATGACGGGAATTTGGGACCGTTCATGGTTTTCAATCATCTTAATGCTCCCAGTCTGCAATCCAACTTGCCATCAGGAGCTCTCCAGGTTCTACCGCCCCATGGTTCGCTGGTACATCCACCAGAAGCTGACTCCCAATCATGGAACGGAGAATTCCTGATCCCTGAGCTGGAGCAGGGTCTGCCCAAATCTCTCCATCTTTGAACACCGCCTGCGCACGCAAAAATCGCCGTTGTTTCCCAGCCTTGCCAAAGCCTTGGGCCATTTTGACTAGAAATCTTCTCTCTTCGATTGTAGAGCGTCCTGCTAATTTACGGAGTGCCGGTCGAACTAAGAGTTCAAACGTCACCATGGCCGCCGCTGGATTTCCTGAAAGAGAGAAAAAGAACTGCTTCCCTTTTTGTCCCACTGAAGCCGGAGTCCCCGGTTTGAGATTTAATTTCCAGAACAAGAGTTCACACTCAAACTGGGTAAGCGCCTGACGCATGACATCATAATCTCCCACAGATGCTCCACCCGTCGAAATAACGACATCGACATCAGTAACTCTTCCCAACGCCTCCAGCGTCTTATCAATTTGATCCGCAACAATAGGAACTACCAAAACTTCACAGCCAGCATCCTGAAGCATCCCTCGCAGTGTATAACTATTACTATTATAAATCTTAGCAGGGTGCAAAGGTTGCCCCACATCAATAAGTTCTGTTCCAGTAGAGAGTAATCCCACCCGTGGACGACGGTAAACGTCCACCTGATCTAGACCAACCGCTGCTAAGAGCCCGATAGCAGGTGGAGTTAAATAGAAACCCTGCTCCAGAAGAAGGTCCCCCTCTTTAATTTCCTCCCCCTTTGGTATGATATTAGAACCGGGTAACACCGGGCGCAAAATCGACACTTCATCCCCAACCGACTCAGTGTCTTCCTGCCGAACCACACAATTAGCACCCATTGGAATGGGTGCACCTGTGAATATCCTAGCCGCCTCTCCGATAACAATTTCTCGTTCCGCGAAAGTTCCCGCGGGTATTTCACTCACAATGTTAAGTAAGAGCGGTTGAGCATCAAACGCCACAGCACGATAGGCATACCCATCAAGTGGCGAACGCGCAAAGGGAGGCATGGCCATTGGAGAGGTTACATTCTGGGCTAAGACGCGACCATGGGCGTCTGAAAGTGAAACCCTCTCTGTTTCAACCGGTTGTATGCGGGTAAGGACTAACTCCTTTGCCTCTTCTAATTCAATCATTATTTTCATACACTCATACCCATCTCTATTCCTTCCACACTAAGTTCTAAGTTATCTTACAAACAACGCTCTCTCTTTAAGGAAAGGAATCCATCTTTCATGTTAGTGTAGCTAGAATCGTTGTCGTTGTCAAAAAACCTGCCGGACCGGCAGGTTTCTCTGAATTTTATCCACTACAGGGGATTTGCCCGAAGCTTTTCAACTTGAACCTGGCCCTTCTCCCGATAGATTGCTAATTGTCGATAGCCTTCTTCAATACGAATAATCTCCTTCCCCACGGCGATAATGACATGGGGATGGCAATAATCGACTTCCAAACGACTGTTGGAACTTATTTGAACAAAGGTTGAACTGACCTCTGACCCCCCAAGTTCACGGATATAGACCTTTCGACCTTCAGCAAAAATCTTTCCTCCCCTGCATACACCCTCGATCTTAACGTCTCCTTCTACCCGAATATCAGAGTTATAGGTTCCTTTCTGACACTCAAATATTCCGCCACATTGAATGGTTGCCCCCTGTACATAACTAACTACAAAGCTTAGTTTTTCCGGAATCTCAACCGAAATAGTATCAATGAATTTCATAAGCGCCTGCTCGACCCGCTGCAAGAAAGGTAGGGCTTGAAGATCTAACGGGCCTAAACCGGCTAAAAAGTGTTTCGCAGTTCGAATGGATACAATGACTCCCTCTGTGACCATTTCATCATCTTTATGTTCTAAAATAAATTTTTCCACTTGACTAGCGAGTTTAGGAAGGTCGGGAAATCGTTTTTCCATGACTAGTTTTAAACATTGTCCCGGTTTTAAATTACTCGCTCCTGCAGATTCAATCAACTCACTCGTTTGACGCAAACATACGCTTAACTGATCCCGTAACTCGGACACATCACGGAGGAGTTGAGATCGAACCACAAATTTCTCCCCAATAACAGTCTTACCACCTATAAGATTCTGATGAATCTTGGCTCCTTTTTCCGCCTTAATCTCAGCATGAGAAACAGATCCCCTAATTTCAATCTTTCCCCCTGCAAAAATACGAAGTCCATCTTGTACATTACCATTAATAAAAACGTCACCCGGAAACTCGATACTTCCAGTGGCTAGATCGACGTCCTTATGAAGAACATAGACGTTCTCAACCATGTATGTCCTCTCATCCAAGCGCACGGGCTGTCCGGCACACGTGGCCATCACTTCGAGTTCATCAGCCGAAAGACAGACATTCTTTTTTAAGCGAAATTGAAAATCCTTAAACGCAGCAGCGGGAAGGACCTTGCCAAGCACGTCTTTCCCTGGAACCCCCGGTATACCAGGAATTTTGCGAGCGAGGACAGTCCCCTCGTTAACCAGCGGGACTTTTGAGGCAAAGAAATCCACACTTTTTCCTTCCACTTCATAAAGCACTTGAGGAGCCCCAACAAAGTCTTCCAGTTGAGCATGTTGGCACCGCACTGGAAGGGTCGCTTCGGCAATGACAACCTCACCAACGCCCTTGACCGCCAAAATTTCTGACCAAATCCCCATGCGTAATCCATGGACGATCTTCAATTCCTCCAAGTCTGCCTTCAACCTCGCCTCATCCCAAATCTCCTCTTGGACGGACAGGCTTTCCCAGACAGCGCACTGTGCTAGATCGATTTCTTCCCCAGCAGGAAGGTCTTGAGGAAGGGAATAATGTCCTGCTAGTTCATGTCTTACCTTCGCCACGACAGACAACCCATGTAGCAAAACTTGTAGTTTCCATGTCAAGTGACCCGTCTGGGTCTTGGGATAGAATTCCACCTGATCCCCTAACGTGATATTGAATGCTTTTTGCTGCAGCATACCATTAACCCATATTTCTCCACCCTGTTCAAAAGGGATAAGCCGTTTGACCCCTTCTCCTAAGGCGAAGGCGTACTTGGTTCCATCCCAAAAAGCTTGGCTAAGAGTTTGGCTAACAGTCATAACTGGAGCATCTAAATTATGCTCATTCCAAATTAGCCGTACTTTCCAATGGCGAGAAAAAAATCCGGGTTTTTCCATTATTTCGAGCGTGATATCTTCCGGTAAAAGTTTGAGCTCAACTGCCCACTCTTGTCGAATTTCTTCCAAGGAATGTCCCTGAACTACTCTTTCTGGCATTTAATCGCCTCGCTTAATGAAAATTGCCCATTTTTTTAATAATATCAGCAATTTTAAACAAACCCCATAGGTCTTTAGTCCTATTAAGCCACCTGGCCTCATTTCTACGGTTCAAAGACTTGATATCCCGAAGATTTAATCCCATTCGGGTCTTGACTATTACCAGGTACTTTAGGGAGCGGTTTACTGGGCGTCGAAGCAACTGGTTTTAACAAATCTACCTTGTCCTGGTCAATCACCTTATCCGTTGTCTGACCTAGTAATAAGTTATTAACAACAGTCTTTACTTCGCTGGAATTGACCTTCCAATAACTTACCCCCTCCAAATCAAGGAACGTTCCTGGAAGGGTCTGCGAAACCACATTCGAGCTTTCAAACCCAACAGCCACTTTGCTTAACGCCAAGATGTCTTTGGCCGATA
>JAJYAS010000098.1 GCA_021779415.1 Bacillota bacterium | reverse complement strand
TCAAGATCAAGCCCTCTCTCTTTTAGAGCCATCTCCATGACCTTACGAGTTCCTGAACCGTCCTCTCTTGTTACCAGACGTTCAAGAGGGAGTTCCGCTAGGGAAATACTATCCCTCGACGCCCAAGGATGAAAATCGGGAATCACGACTACAAGCTCATCTTCCCAGAAATTTTCAACTTTCAGGTCTTTATGACGAGGAGCTGGACCCTCGATCAAACCAATATGGATTTTTTTCTCCAATACATCTTGAGTAATGGATTCAGTGTTAGCGATCTTCACTTTAAAATCTACACCTGGATGTGTCTTATACAAAAACGCAAGGATATTGGGAAGAATATACTCTCCGATCGTTAAAGTCGCGCCAAGGTAAATCAATCTTCGCTGATCTTTAGCTGCACATATTTGTTCTTTAGCATTCGAAAGAATATCTAAGACACTACGAACATGAGCATAGAAAATTTCACCCTCTTTGGTAAGAGTAACCCCTTTATTAGTGCGGTCAAAAAAACGAGCACCATACTGGTTCTCTAAGTTCTGAATCTGCAAGCTAATGCTGGGTTGACTCATATGAAGCTTCTTAGATGATAACGTTATGTTTTTGGTTTCTGCCACCGCTTTAAACACAAGAAAGTGTTGTTCCATGATGAAGCATCCCCCTTCTTAGATAAGAAGTATCTATCTTAAAAGCACCCGCAACATGCGCATGAAATCTATATTCAAGAGAAACTCTTCACTAATAAAATCTCAGGTTCGACATGGGGTTATTTGAATATTCGGCGTTAAAAAAAATTCTTAGGGTCTCTAACAATTATATGTTTTCGAATTAGATATTGATTATCTTTATAATACCATTATGTGAACAATTACGCTAGCATAAGGTGACCGCCTTCGCTAAGGTCCCTTTTCGCCATCCATGGCCAGCGTTTGCGCTAGCCAAGTATTTTTTATCCACTCATCCAATCGATATTCGTGATGAATTCCTGATAGATTGTTGCATAAAGAACAGTAAAAAGCCTCCCGTAAGGAAGGATTCTTAACCAAGAGATAAAAATATTAATTATTGTCCTGCTACCTTTTCAATCCGAGACCACTTAGACTGAGCGTAAGTTGAGGCTAAATTCACCATGCGTTCAGCCCATGCAGGACAACCCAGCGCGTGAATATGATGATACGTTGCAAAAACGTTTTTATAGCAAATTCCGTCTTGCTGCCCATCAATTCCATTCCCTCGTTTAACCGCAAACCCAAATTTAACATTGGGATCCACGTTAATCAAGCGGGAATTATGAAACTCATGGCCCTTGATTTCGACTGCTTCCTCGAACCAAGGTTGTCCAGAGTTAGCTTTCATAATGGTGTACCCATGTCCTTGAGGCTTACTTTCCATTTGAGAATCAAAGGGTAGTAAGCCAACCATTTCATAACTCTGAGAAGATGCTCGGATCGAGCGCCCTAGATACATGAGCCCTCCACATTCAGCATAAATCGGAAGTCCCTTTTCACCTGCAAGTCTAATTTCCCTACGCAAATCCCAATTCTGTTCGAGTTTAGCTGCAAAAACTTCGGGAAAACCTCCTCCAATATAGAGGCCATCGAGGTTTTCTGGGAGCTGGGCATCCACAAGGGCGTTAATAGGAACCAAGTCAGCGCCCAGTTGTTTAAGAGCCTCTAAATTCTCCGGATAGTAAAAACTGAAAGCTTCATCCTGTATAAACCCAATTTTCGGATGCAAAGCCCTATTTTTCGCCCCATATTTAGCAAGGTTAGTAACTAAATCTTCAGCTAAAGAAGGAATTTCAGGTGCATTTTGAGCAAGCCTTAAGATTTTATCTAAATCGACATGATCACTGATTATATCGGCCAAATAATCTAACAACCTATCAGTTTCCTTCATCTCACCATTCGTTACAAGTCCGAGATGTCGGTCAGGAATACTTAAATTTACGTCTTTGGGGATCGCACCAACGACAGGGATTTTACAGAACTCTTCAATCGCTTCACGTGCCAACTTCTCATGACGAGCTCGTGCCACTTTGTTAAGAACCACACCCACTATTTGCACACCCGGATCAAAATGTTGATAGCCCATCACCATCGCTGCGACGCTACGTGTCATTCTGGTCATATCCACGACTAAAAGTACAGGGGAACGGGTAACTTTAGCAATCTCCGCAGTGGAACTGCTTCCTTGCAAGTCTAATCCATCATAAAGTCCCATGGCTCCTTCAATAATAGTGATTGTTTTTCCTATTGATTGACTAAGCACAGAACTACATATCTCCTGTTTTCCCATAAAAAAAGAATCTAAGTTACGGCAGATATACCCGGCAGCAGCAGTATGCCAACTAGCATCAATGTAGTCGGGCCCTTTCTTAAAAGGTTGTACTGCCATACCTTGGCGAGAAAAAGCACGTAGCAAACCTAAGGTAAAGGTTGTTTTGCCGCTTCGCCCCTGAGGCGCTCCGATTACTAAGCGAGGGACATTCTTGATATTCTGTTCCTTCATAGATTTCAATGGTAGCATAACGCCCACACCTTTCTTGGAGTAGTTTAATCAGGAGGAAAAAGCGGGTGATAACCGCCAAGAATTCGCTAAAAAATTGACCATCCTATGTCCACACCCTAATATGCTAGATTTTAAAGAATCAGCAGAAACAAGGGGCATAGGACATTTAGGATGGTCAATCAAAGGTCAAATAAAATTCTTTGCAAGTTGGTCCATCATGAGTGCCTAGCTGATTAGTTTGGTGTCTGGACCTTGCCTTTCAAGCAAATAAATGTGGTCGTAATGTAGAGATATTCAACGAGATCCTCAGCAGTAAGCTCTTTAACAGCGTTATCCACATCGGATTTTTTCTCGCCTATGGCTACTGCAACGTCTCTACTTTTAGCTTTTTGTACTTTCCCGAGATATTCAAGTATTTTTGCTTTGATTTCGGGGTTAGCAGGTCCTTTTTGCATTTAGCAATACCCCCTTCGAGTATTCTCTTCTTAGTAAATTAGAACTTAAATCCAGCAGCTGTACGGAAGGTTTCTCGAGCAAAAATATAGTCGTCAATCAACATATCCGAGAAAGGAAGTCCGCTCAAGCTGAAGAATCTCTCCCAACCAATTCGTTCAATCCATTCTCCCACACGTTCGCCACGTTGTGCATTAGCAATCCAAAGTTCTAAGATATTGCGGATTGCTTCAGTTACTTCAGGCCAACGAGGAGCATTGTTAGGCAGGAACGGGATGACCATACGGGAAAAGCTCGGTGCTGTACGAGCATTGGAAGTTTTACCACCAATAAGAATCGCAATACCATCGTTTTTAGGGTCATAAATTTCCATAGCTGGAGACATTGTGTAGCAGTTTCCACAATACATACACTTATCTTCATTGACAATAACGCTCTTGTTCTTTGGATCTGGACGAATAGCCCCTGTCGGGCAACTAGCTACGAGGCTCGGAATCTCAGTCCCTTTGCGAATAACCTCATGATTAATACGAGGAGGTGTCCTGTGAACACCAACAATTGCAATATCACTGCAGTGAGCTGCTCCGCACATATTTAAGCAACATGCTAAACCCATTTTTAATTTGGCAGGTAGCTTCATTGAATCAAAATACTCATACAAATCATCCATGACCGCTTTAACGACACCAGAAGCGTCAGTAGCTGGTGTATGACAGTGTACCCAACCTTGAGTATGAATAATGTTACTGATTGATGCGCCAGTACCGCCAACACAGAAGCCTTTAGCTGCTAATGCATCAATGAGAGGATTAACTTTAGCCTCATCGGAAACTAAGAATTCCACATTATTACGTGTCGTAAATCGGAGGTATCCGTCACAATATTCGTCAGCCATTGCACAAATGTCGCGAATAAAATCAATACTGACCAAACGTGGAGAACCAACACGCACACTGAAAAGTGCCGCACCGCTTTCGGAAACATGTTTGAGTACACCTGGGCGTGGGATTTCGTGGTATTTCCATTGTCCGTAGTTTTCTTTGATAATCGGAGGAAGCATTTCTTTATAATTAGGAGGTCCTTGGTCTAATTTTGCCATGATTATCCACCTCTCGTTAGCTACTTTATTGTAATTTAAAGTTTCGATCCATCGAGTGCAGTTCCAGACCGATCAAGGTCATCTTGTTGCCAGAAGACATATGGATTAGCACGTGGGCGCAGGACTTGTTGAGGTACGGGAGGAATTCCTGTTTCGCGTAAGAATTTACCCATTCCTAAACGGAAAATTGTTTCACCGATACGTTCACGAGATTTACCGTTCTCATCCCACCATTCCCAAATTCGACGCATGAGATCTTTAAATTCCTCGTAATCGTCTTCTGCTTCCATTTTCATGAAAGGAACAACAACTGAGGACATGAAAGCAGATTGTACAATCGTTGATTTTCCACCGATCAAAATTGTAGCACCTTTATCTTTACCAGCTTGGATAGCTTTTGGCATCATATTGATGCAATGCATACAACGAGTGCAATCTTCTGCGACTACTGCTAGTTCTTGAGTCTCATTATTATATGTCAAACATTTAGTTGGACATTTGTCACAAACTAACGTTTGAATATCAAATTTGTTAGCTACATATTCTTTCACAGCGTCTTGATCAATTCTCAACGAATCACGCCAAGTTCCAATAACAGAGCAGTCTGCGCGAGCTATTGAAGAAGTGCAATCATTGGCGCAACCTGAAAACTTAATTTTACTCTTGTAAGGCCACATTGGACGATGAAGCTCATCCATAAATTCATTGGTAACATTATAACATGCTTCCAGTGTATCATAGCAAGCATGTTCACAACGTCCTGGTCCAACGCAGCAGTTAGTCGTTCTCAAGCACGAACCCGACCCACCCAAGTCAAAACCAGCCTCACTATACTCATCAAAGATTGGTTGAATTTGCTCTGTTTTGCACCCAAGCAAAATAATATCTCCGGTAGAACCATGCATGTTGGTTAAACCGCTTCCGTGTTTTTCCCAAATATCACAAATTGTACGAAGTGCTTTCGTGTCATAGAACCAGCCTGAAGGTTGATTCAAACGAATTGTATGAAACTCTGCCACATGGGGATATGTTTCCGGCTCATCAACATAACGGCCAATTACACCGCCGCCATATCCTCTTACTCCAACGATTCCACCATGTTTCCAGTGTCCTCGTCGTTCTTCATAGGATCTTTCCAAGACTTGGAGCAATTCCCCTGCTGCTTCACTTTTCACGGCAGCTCGCTTAATTTCCGTCACAAAACTGGGCCATTTTCCTTTTTCCAGCTCGTCCAGTAGTGGCGTTTTCTTTTCTGTCATGGCACACCCTCCGTCTTCAAGTTTTTTGGGGTTACTTACATTTCAGCAATGCTGATAGCACCCGTTGGGCAAACCGACGTACAACTTTCGCAACCCATGCACTCTGATTCGTCACCGACTACATGAGCTTTGTCCTCACTAAAACCAAGCAGGTGAGCAGGACAACCTTCAGTGCATGCATTGCATCCTGAGCATTGATCTTCATCAATTGAAACAATAAACATAGTTACACCTCCTTAATGTTTTAAAGAGAAAAAATTTTGTAGTAAGACCGCGAAAATATCTTCTTGTGTAAATTCTCACTTGTCTATGTTCTTAATTTAACACCTTGCGTACTATTCGTACAATATATAATCTAGATTGCACTATATTGAAAACTGATTGTACGATTAACTGAGAGTCCCCCCTGGAGAAATACCACTTGGCTCGCACCTTTTCTTTCAAGCATGCATGCTGCGCCATAGCCCCTGATACTTACACATCACAACATAATAACCTAGCTTTCGGGCTTCTGCCTCTGCAAATCCCGTGCGTCCAATATTAAAATCAAAGGCTTGAAGAACAAACGTTCCCTTAACTGGCGCATAGCGGGCAGAAATCCCCAAACCATATGTACACTTCTCTTCCCTAATCATTAATTATTTTAATCATAATTTTATGATGCGCCAGATAAGCCAATTAGGACCTCAAGCCAGTTTGTCGACCAAGATTTTGAACAAAAATCTCGAAAAAATAGACCCTTTCAGGCATCCTGAAAGGGTCTATTCTGAAGAGTCCCTCAGTGTCCGACTAATCCTCTAAAAACTCTAAGAAAGGTTTTTTCATACTCACAAGTGCATTTACCATCAGTTCTACTAAACCACCATACTGAAGGTTAAATTTCTCCGTAGCCTCGTAATGTTCCAGAATAGCCCGCATAGCCCCTTTACAATTAGAGCAGGGTGCACAGATGTATTTAGGTATTGAAGCATTTTCCATACTTCCCTGGAAAGCTCCTAAGATCTGATTGAATTTCATCCGAGAAGCCACTGAATCCCTGAATTGAGGGAAATTCTGGGAATTCATGATAGCGAATCCGCTACCTCCCCCACAACAATAGTTATCTACTCCATGTGGAGTCATTTCCCTAAACTGTGGACAAATTGCTTTCAAGACATTCCGTTGTGGTTCCACAATTCCCATTTGTCGGACCACATTACACGGATCGTGAAGGGTCACTGGAAAGTTGTTCTTACTGGGATCAAGCTTGATACGTTTGTTCTTAACCATATCCCAAAGGAAAGGCAAACAGCTCTCTACAGGAATCTTTGCATCCCCATACGCCATGCGATCACCCACAAGCATGGATGCTTTATGGGCATGTCCACACTCTGCAACCATGACTCGGTTGACGCCAAAATCTTTGGCTACCTTCATTTGCATTAAGGCAATCTGTTTTGCTTGATAATCATCATACCAAATACCATAGTTTACACTGTCATACCCCATAATCTCACTACTCAAAGTCCAGTTGATTCCCGCGGCATCAAAAAGAATAGCAAACGCCACCGGGTTTTCCGGCCAAGCCATAAACTCTCCTGCGTTATGAAGCACTAAGACATCTGCACCTTTTTTGTCCACTGGAAATTTAAGTTTAATGCCAAATTTTTCTTCCGTATCTTCTTCTAAAAACTCCAGCGTATCTAAAAATGCTGGTTTGCTTAATCCAGTCGAAGAGCCAGTTTTAATCTGAAGCATCGTACCCTTTGTATGAAGAGGGATCGGAGCGATACCCAATTCCTGACTAAAGATCTTGCGAATTTCTTTAGTCAGAATAGCATTATCTAAACCAAGCGGACAGGTTTGAGCACAGCGCCGACAAAGATTACAACGATACGCTAATTCTCCAAGCCGAGCAATGGTTTCCCAGTTCACATCGACATCTGCCCCGACAAAACCGCCTAGTAGTTTCCCACTCGTAGTGAAATACTTCTTAACAATTTTCCTGAGAACTTCGGAACGATAAATAGGTCGGTATAATTCATTGTCTCCTGCCGCTTTGTAGATATGACAGGCCTCTGAACACGTATTGCATTTCGCACAGTACTCAAATGACAAGATCAGTGGTTCGAGCACTCCATTATTGGCATCTGAAAAAATCTTTTCTAACCCGCTGAGAAACTTCCGGACAAATTCATCTTCTTCCTCTTTAGTTTTCGGGCGGGTTAAGGTGTCAAGTCCAACGTAGCCATCTAAAGAAGTACAGTATTTTTCTTTCCACGCGGGCTTTGGATCGGATAAAGGCGGTTCCATACCAGGTTTATCATACGGCGCCAGCAAGGGCATTAACTGATCGAGTTCGAGTTTGATCAGTTGCTCATCGGGGCGTCCCATATCCTTCGGACGTAGATCTTTTTGATTTATCATACTTACTCCCCTCTTTCCGAAAAGTTACATTCAAAAATTCAAATTTATGCCTTAGGTGCAGCAGGCGGCTTAATATGAGGGGCAGACCAAGAAGTGGTTGGACGGTAAGCTGTCGCTTTTTTGACCTGTTGTTCAATTGCACTACCTTTAAGGTTTGGACTATTATCCCATAGCACAGTATGGAAGGTAAAATACTTTCCTACGTAATGACTCATCTTACTGAGAGGAATATAGGTTAACATAATTCCAACTAAAATTATATTTAAGGTTACAAGCGGATCAGCTGGGAATGAAGTAAATGTGAGAAGTTTAGCAGTCGCTTCTCTGGCAGTTTGGAAGGACAGATCGCTACCCCAGACGAAGATGCCTGTGACAAGCGTCACAAAAATGAGCGCCAGATTAAAGTACTCTTGCGGAGTTGTATATTTTTTTAAAGTATTGTCAAACAACCGCCGAACAATCAACAGCCCGGATCCTAAAGTTGCAAGAATTAGGCCTAGGATTCCTGTCGCAAACGTTAGGTAGTAAATTAATAGCCCCCATATACTTGGGCTAGTTGCTGCTACAAGAATACCGTTAAGTATAGTGACAGCTCCGGCAACAAGTAAAATCGTCCATGCCATTAGAAAGTAAATTCCTAAGTGTAGCGCGTACGAAAGCCACCAAAAGGGACGTTGGTTTTCAAATAGTGTCTTAATAAAAAGTATTTCTTTGAGCATTTCTACTATTTCAGTCATGTGAGACACTTCGCGAGGCTTACTCCACCATGACAGTTCCTCGTAGTAGGAACCTCCGTGTTCATAACCTTTTTCTTTTGGGACAGGATATAGATCCATTCGCCCATGCAGGGGCAGCTTTGCTAATTGGTAAGCCTTATAAACAGATAAGCCCACAAAGAGTACTATGGAAAGATAAGCAACTAGACTAAGCAACAAATACCTCAACCTCCTTATCTCTTTTATCACTCTTTAGTTTAAGATATTTTTCACTAATTGTATAGGTATTAATTCTATTTATCACCATTGTAGAATCCGATTGAGAACAATTAAAGAGCATCTCCGAAGGATACCCTTACAGAAATGCTCCTTATATTGTTGCAACCAGACGATTTAGAAAATCACACCAAGAGCGATAAGAATAAGAATCGCGATGGCAATAATGCCTACGCCTACAAAACTTCCCATACCACAGCTAGCTCCATATCCGTACATGAAAGTTCCTCCTTTCAGAGTTCACTCATTGTTTCTCATTTCAACTAAAATACTATACCCATTGCAATGAGCAGAAGAATGATCACCGTTACTACCGCGATACCGGGCAACAAGTTTGGACCACAAGATCCATCAACAACTCCGCCGAATGCCATTAAGAATCCCCCCAGATGTTTTCCATTTTTAGTGTGTTCCTGATTTAGTCTATGAAACTAAATAGTAAAATGTTACCA
>JAJYAS010000097.1 GCA_021779415.1 Bacillota bacterium | reverse complement strand
CATCAGCTGTTATAATCGGCTCAGAACTATTTCTTTTCATTGCCCAGCGCCTTTTTCGACTTGAAAGTATACCAGTGCTTGATGTGAAGAATGGTCAAACAGTTCAAATGCCTCTTTCTGAGCTTCAAGGATTCTTAAAATGGATGTCCAACGGATCTGCCGGAGAGTATACGAGCACAATGCCTAACCGCGGTTTTCTAACTCCCGAAAGCCCTGAGGCACCTCTCACAATTGTTTTATTTGTTGCCGCAGACTATTCAAACAATCCATATTCGCCTAGCGCTTGGTTTCTTTTCCCTATACTCACTTTTCCCGGCATTAGGGGAGCACTTCCAATCCTTATACTGGAAGTGCTTGCGACTATCTTTGTACGAGCAGTCGTACCACCTGAATCCACAGGCTCTAAGCCACTCCCTAAGCCCGGGACGATTAAGCCAAACAATCCTCTGCCCTTCTCACCGAATGACATTTTGCAATTACTCTCCAAGTATAGAAAACAGGGGGGCTCAAAGTAAGTACTCATTCAAAGAGGCTCAGTAGGGCCATGAGTTCCTGTGGAATAATAAGGAAACGTGTCAAGGAAAGACGAAATGTCTTTCCTTGACACGTTTATAGGAAAAGTTCATTTGTTTCACTAAATTATTTATAGTACAATGAGTATTGTGGTTACACTAGAGTAAGAAAGCATAAGTAAAGGACGTGTCAAACAGTGGTTAATAAACAAAGGCAGATGGATCGCGAACGCATAGCGGGAGCTCTAATATTTATTAGTTTATTTATTATTCTAATGTCGATAGTTTGCATTAGGTTTTTGGATGTTAAAGTCACAAATATCGAATTAGTCGACAATGATTTGTATACAATTGTCACGGACAAGGGCCCTGTAAATATTAACAATAATGATATTCTAAGAATCGAAAAGACATTTGCCAAAGCTGCCATCACAGGGACACCGGTGGAAATGGATCGAATCTTCACAACCAAGGGGTTTATCTATTTTTCTACCCTTGACCCCTTTTACAAAATAGGGCATCAGCTTATCAATTCTGTGGATTTCGTGGGGAAGCCGGTTTGGATTAATTCTAAAATCAGCGACACAACACAAACCGGGTGGACATCAGATCAAAAGCAAACTGCAAATTTAAAACTAATTCAGCCTTTTAATTATGCGATTGGTACCCCTTCTAACCTCACCCCTATCATTTTCTTTGTTGTATCCTTACAATATCTTGCACTCGCTGTCGGAGGGACTGCTTTATTTATTTTAATTTTCCCACTGCGTTTGGATACGTCTATGCCTGCTCATTCCTTTCTAAAACAAGACCCTGAAATCCGTTCTGAAGAAGAGAAGTTTGGCGTAGTAGCAAAATAGATGGTGTAACTATTATTATGCCCTCGTGAGATGCTAGTTATTAGGAGTGTATGAAGTGAGTGATAAAAGTTGAAGAGGGCAATATTAGTATCAGATAATCCCGCACTAAATCTTGAAATAAAAGTGGTTCTGCCACTTGTGAGTTATCAAATCATAGCGACAACGGATAATGGGATGGAAGCCTTGCGTTTCGCTCACCGATTTGAGCCGGATTTAATTATTATGGGATGGAACTTACGTGGCCTTAATTCTTCGGAGGTTCTTCAAAATTTGGTTGAGCAACATCTTTGCCCAATTATTGTTGTTCTTACTCAAGAGGAACATCACGTTTTACCTGAAGTGATTGAGGCAGATGCCCACCACGTTATTCAATATCCATGGCGTGCGCTTGACATGGCAACAGCTATACAGCTTGCAGAGCATCGATTTGTCCGTGAATCGGAACATTCTCAGCAAGTTCAACGTTTAGAGGAAGAACTTAAAACACGGAAGGTAATCTTTCAAGCCATGCTTTCCCTCATTCAACAACGGGGATTTTCTGAGCAGGTCGCTTATGCCGCTATACGGACCCAAGCAATGGTTACGCGCAAATCCATGAGAGCTGTTGCTCATGATGTTCTTAAAGGCGTATGGTTACCTGAGCTGAATTGATCAGACAGAAAGGAGTCTTGTTTAATGAAAGTGTTAGTTAAACATATTAAAGGGATGCATTTTCAGGGGGAAGGAAGCTCAAAGGTCTTGACTCATTTAGATGCAAGTGTTACTGCTGGGGGAACTGGGCATGGAACAAGTCCTATGGAACTCCTATTAATTTCTATTGCTGGTTGTAGCGGTATGGACATTGTCACGATTCTTGAAAAAATGCAGGTGAAATTTCAGCGCTTTGAGACTACAGTTGAAGGTGAACGTGCCAGTGATCATCCACGTGTCTTTAAAGACATTGAAGTGGTCTATAGATTTTGGGGAGAATCTCTCCCTGAAGAAAAACTCAAGCGTGCAGTTCAGCTTTCCATGGATAAATATTGTAGTGTGGCGAGTATGATTGATAAAGCTGCCGACCTCACCTACCGTATCGAAGTTAACCCGAGCTCCTTCTGATTAAATAACTCCCTATATATTCCAAACGCACAATCCTTGATAGTACATATATGTTTTGCTATACTAGGTACGAGGTTGTTTATAAAAGAACGACGCTAAACGTAATGATAAAGGGCCGCATCTTAACAAAATATGCGGCTTGTTTTTTTGCTGCGTGATATATAATATATAATCTTAAAGAAGGAGAAAGTGTTTGAATGAAAAGAACTAAGGGTACAATTCGACTAAAGAAGGTTTTAGCCTTTATTATCTATAATCTGGTTTTGGCGACTATTCTTGCTCCTTTCGTATTGTTTTGGGGGCCATTTCAGTCTCTCAAAACTGTGGCCGTTGGTTCAGTCTACACCTCACGTCATCCACAAGTTGTTAAAGCCTTTCTTTCTCAAGCTGAAATTGATCGAATTATGAACCTTAATGATTCCCAAGGTACAAGTGGTGGAAATGCTATCGCACGCTCAAATGTGATTGCTGATTCAAGTTCAGGAATCACTGTTGAAGACATTAAAGGACCCAGTTTTAAAGGTAAAGTGATGTTGATCAAAGACCCAAAACGAATCAAATTGGCGGTTACCAAAGAAATTGGTGTCACGGGTGAACGTGTCAGCGATCTTGTTAAAGATATGGGGGCTATCGCTGGAATTAATGCCGGGGGGTTCTATGACCCGAATGGTAAAGGAAATGGAGCTTTTCCAGATGGATTAACGGTGCATGACGGGAAGCTAGTCCACAATAATGTTGGAGATAAGGGTGTAAATATAGTCGGCTTTAACGACCAAGGTAAACTGGTCATCGGTAATATGACGGCCAATCAATTGGAAGCGAAACACATAAGTGAGGCGGTTACCTTTGAACCAAATCTCATTGTTGATGGAAAATCAGTAGTTTCCGGAGACGGTGGTTGGGGTATTGCCCCTCGGACAGGCATTGGACAAATGGCTGACGGAACCGTTATTTTTGTGGTTATTGATGGACGTCAACCTACTTGGAGTATCGGAGCAACTTTACGTGACTTAATGAATGTTTTTGAAGATTATCATGCAGTAAATGCCGTCAACCTCGATGGTGGTTCATCCTCAGAACTTGTATATAATGGCAAAGTCGTAAATAGACTTTGGGATATTTTTGGCGAACGCTATATTCCTACAGCCTTTGTGGTTACCCCCTAGGATACCCTCTAGACGCTCGCACAGGCTAGTGTACTTTTACACCCAATACTCTTGCTTTCTGAAATGCAAAAAAGGAGAATTTCGCATGAAGAAGAAACTGCGTATCCTATTCGTCTGGACCTTGGTTTCACTCCTCCTGCAATATGGAGGGTATTACTTTTTGAACAAACAAGTTCAAAAAGTTATGGAACCTGTTAATAACGAACCGATCACTACTCAGCTCAAAGCCACTGTCCCTGGTTCAGACCTTACTAATATTCAAATTTCTTACGCTAAGGATTATTTAGCTTATACTGAAAATGGCACACTTAAAGTATTCAACCTCACATCCGATAAGATTGTTTTTGAAAAAAAGTCACCTTCAGCTAATGATAAAACCTTAGGTGTTCTCATGTACCAATGGTTGCCCGATCGGAATACCTTAATCTATTTTTATGCTAAGAAAAACCCCAATCCAGTAACCTATGTGACCGTTTATCCCCCTAAAGCCACAGTACAGGCCACCACACCGACTCCTACTCCTGTAGAACCAAAGACAGAAGATCCCAATCAAAAAGTGGATAATGCAGTCCCAAAAGTCGTTCCCAAAGAAGTGCCGATTGCACCTCGGATAGAAAAACGGTATGGCAATCCACAAATCACAGAACTGTATTCACTCGAACTCCCAAACAGTGACGAACAGACTCCAGCAGATGATCGTTTTAATCAAACGATTGACAAATTTCCAGCAGGTGGAAAAATTGAGGATTTAGTCGTTTCAACTTCTACTAATCTAATGTACCTTACAGTGAAGAACGATTCGACTGAACTACTCATGGAAATAGATGTTATGAAAAACGTCCGAACACTCAACAAATCTGGAGAAACGATTGATAATATGGCCGCCTCTGATCGTTACGGAACTCTTTATCTGGACAGTAAAGTTGGGACAAATCATCAAGTCATTGCATTGGAAGGAACAAAGCGTCAAATAATATCCAAAAACTCCAATGATGTAATCCTAGGAATTCGAGATGGAAATGTATATATTGGTGAAGTCAAAAATAATCAACTTGTAAAGATAAAGACCACTCCAGACTTAACTGAAATTAAGAGTAATCCTTCTCTGAAAACCGAATGGGAAGGCTCCATTCCTTTTACAAACGTACGCACGCTCATAGGGGCAAAAGGGCAAATTGTTGTTTATGATCATCTAACAGCGTATATCGTGACAGCTGGCCATCTTGACGAAGTTAAATTGCACGGAGATGAGAATTATGTCTCTGTTGATGGAGCTGAGCTTATCCAACTCACAAAGGAAGGAACATCCACTCTGGCGGAATTACAACCCCTTAAACCATAGGAATTTATATGAAAAGGAACGCCGAAGGGCGTTCCTTTTCTGAGTGCTATATAAGACTTTAGATGGGCGGACATTCTATCTTCACTGGCGATTACAGCAATTTATTTAAGGTGTTAGGGTGGAAGGGGAAGAGTTTTGTAAACCCTTCAGTTGGGTTTCTAGATTATCAATCAAGGTGCGCATTTGGTTTATTTGATCAATTATTGAAGTAATGCTTGATGCATTAAGACTATTTGGAGATTGGGCTTGAGTGGATGGGGCAAGGTTAGAGGTGCTTTGCCCGGGCGTTGTTGGTTGTGGTGCCCCTTCTCCGAAGAGTTGGGTTAATCCTGAACCTAAATTTTCGGACAATACTAAACGATCCTGATAGGCCAGAACGATGCGTTTCATTTCTGGAATGCTTCCGCCTTTATCGGATTGTAGATAGATCGGTTCGACATAGAGAAAGTTGCCACCGATCGGAAGGGCCAAGAGATTCCCTCGAATCACGCTGGAGCCTTTCTGATCCCACAAAGAAAGCTGTTTTGATATATCAGGGTCTTGGTCTATACGTGATTCAATTTGTAAGGGACCATCTATTTCAATATTTTTTGGCATTTTATAAAGTAGTAGCTCACCATAATGCTCTCCGTCCATTCGCGCTGCCATCCAGGAAACCATGTTATTGCGTGTGTTCGTGGTACTGGAAGCAGGTGTGAATGGAAGCATGAGCACGAACTCTGGCTTGTCTTCCCCGGGGAGCTTCATGATGGTGTAATAGGGAGCTACGTTTTGTGGTTTCGAATCGAAGAGCTCTTTGGCGATATCCCAAGCGTCTTCCTTATTATAGAAAACAGAGGAATTTGTCATATGGAAAGTTTTAAGCATATTACTTTGGACATTGAAAAGGGTTTCAGGATACCGGAGGTGGATCTTTAAGTTTGGCGACATACTCGATAAGTCTTTAAATACGCCAGGGAAGATTTTTATGTAGGTCTTTAAAATTGGGTCTTGAGGATCGACTGCATAGAAATCGACGGTTCCATCATTGGCATCAATTATAACTTTAACGGAGTTCCGGATGTAGTTAAACTCCTGATCTTGATAATTATTAGAATAGGGAAGGGCATCGGACGTGGTGTAGGCATCAATAATCCACTTGAGATGTCCACCATCGATGACCATGTAGGGATCTGAATCATAGGTCAAAAATGGAGCAAGCTTCTGGACTCGTTCTTTTATATTGCGATAGACCAGCATTCTACTGGTGGATGTCACTTCATTGGCAAGGTAGAAGCGAGGCGTCCCGTGGCGCAGGGAAAGCATCAGCTTATTAAGTGGGGTTAAAGGGATCCCTGTTTTGCCCCTGTAAGACGTTTCGGCATTCGAGTCCCCTTGAGGGTAGTCGAATTCTTTAACTCAATCATTGGTCAGTTCACCGTAGTAGATCCGTGGTTCAGTTAGTTTGAACTCGGAAAACTCGCTGGTTGGGGGAACGTCTTTAATAGCAAAAGAGGGTAGTCCCTCCGAGGTGACGGCATTTGCAAACGAAGCGCTTACACCGAAGCCGTGTGTATATTTAAACCGTAAATTTACAAATGTTTTTGCCTTAGGATCTAAATCAGGTGTTGAGATCTCTCGTGGACCCAGCATTACCTGTCTGTATTCGCCATTGACCGTATAACGGTCAATATCAATGTCATTGAATTTATAATAGAGTCGAATGCCCTGTTTCTGGTTATAGGTCTGCAACATGGGTCGAGTATCGTTTAGTCGGATGTTGTTGAGTGTCGCTTGATCAGCTTTCAAAGCATCCGTTGTGATGGGAGTATTTCCAGGATAATCAACTTCTTTAATGTGGTCTAAGCCATAACCGAATCTCGTTAATTCGATTTCTTGTTGAATATAAGGTTGCTCTTTGTTTAGCTCGTTAGGAATAACAATAAACGATTGAATGAGGGCAGGGAAAATACCGTAGAGTAGGATTCCAATGGTAAAGATACCCGCTATCGGAACCGTCAATAAACGAGAATCTTTAAACACTAATGAGACACAAGCTAAAATAAATCCCAAAGCACTTAGGACAATTAGAACTTTTAGCGCGGGGAGGGTTGCAGTTAAATCCGTATAGCCTGCCCCAACTACGTGCCCATGTACAGAGTAAAGTAGTTGATAAATATCAAGGAAATATCCAAAAGCTTTTAATGCGAAAATAATTCCAATTAATAATGCAAGGTGACGCCGAGCACTGGCTGTTATCGTGACTGCACCGTTTCTCCATAGTTTAAGCGAATGAAATCGCAAGACACCGGTAACGACATAAAAAATTGTGGTAAACAAGGCTAGTAAAAACAAGGGACCGAAAAAAGCATTGAACAAGGTTTTTAAGAAAGGTAATTGAAAAAAGTAAAAAGCCAAATCCTTACCAAAAATCGGATCGACTTTACCAAAGGGTGTGGCATGGATAAATGATAATACATCTAACCAACCTGTGAACCCTGCTACAAAGCTCACTCCAAAGCTAACAATGGCAGAAATAACAAGTAACCAAATCGTAACCCTGCGTTGACTTAAGCTTAAAACCTTACGGTTCATATCTTGAACTAAGCGTAAGCGCAGGCGCAAGCGTTCATTGACGAAAGTAACTATGGCATGCCGAACAGAAAATAAGGTTCCGGCTATAAAAATAAAAAGAATGGTTCCATTGACTGCTTGAAAAAGCAATTTGCTCAGGAGTGGTGTCCAAAACAATTGAGAGTAACCGAGATCTTTAAACCATAACCAATCTTCATATAAACCACTTGAGGCGGTTAATAATGAAATTAATACGATGAGGCTAACTATAAATTTGATCAAACGCTGCAATAGTGATTCCTCCCTTAAAACTTAAATATAATTTGTTTAACCCTAAATTATATAACCTAAACTAGTTTAACTATATTCTTCCCCATAAATGAAAATCCCTTCATCAATTTCAGAGAATTTACACCTATTACTTTTAAAATTTGGGTAAGATATGGTATACTGAGCATAAATACCCTGAAGGGGTATGGCAAATTTCGTATTATTGAAGGAGTTGAATATCATGTATGATGTCATCATTATCGGAGCAGGTCCTGCAGGCCTGACGGCTGGAATATATGCTGCGCGTGGGGGACTTAAAACAGTCATATTGGAATTAGCGATGCCTGGAGGGCAAGCGGCTTCAACAGAAAATATAGAGAACTATCCTGGATTCCCAGATGGAATCAACGGATATGAACTTATGAATTCCTTTCATAAGCAAGCCTTAGCGTTTGGGGTTGAATTTATTTTTGAAGAAGTACTAAAACTCGACTTAAAGGAGAACGTTAAGAAGATACAAACGCAAAACCAAGTTCTTGAAGCACGTTCCATCATTATTGCCGCCGGATCTAAACCACGGTTGTTGGGGGTTCCGGGTGAGGATGTTTTTCGAGGGCGTGGAGTGTCCTATTGCGCAACCTGCGATGGCGCCTTTTTTAGAGATAAAAAAGTTGTCGTCGTTGGTGGGGGTGATGCTGCTATCGAAGAAGGAATATACCTTACTAAATTTGCGCAAGAGGTTATCATAGTCCATCGCCGTGAAGGTTTCCGTGCTTCCCAAATCGCGATCAACAGAGCTAAGGATAACCCGAAATTAAAATTTGAACTTAATGCTGTTGTCGAGGAAATCTTAGGTTCTGATCATGTCTTAGGTGTACGCATTAACGATGTGCGGAGTGGCGCAACACGAGAAATTTCCGCGGATGGCGTTTTCATCTATGTCGGAACAGATCCTAATGCACAATTCATCCACGGGGAAATTCAGACGGATGACAGAGGGTATATTATTGCCGATCAGTACTTGCAAACCAATCTTAAAGGTGTTTATGTCGCAGGCGATATTCGTAACACCCCACTACGTCAAGTGGCAACAGCAGTTGGAGACGGTGCATTAGCTGCAGTTGAAGTGGAAAAGTACCTTTCAGAATTATAGACTATGGGATTTGATTCAATTTTGTATAAATTTGACCTTATATTAGGTTTTAAACTAGTTTAAGCCTTGATATTTTATCGACTTTATACTATGCTGATATAAGTATAACTATTTATTTAGTCGTAATTTTGCGAATAACATCGAAAAATCTCGATAAAGGGGAGGGAATTTTTGTGCATTTCGTGGTCTGCCTAAAGCAAGTTCCGGACACATCTGAAGTTCGGATCGATCCGGTTACTAACA
>JAJYAS010000096.1 GCA_021779415.1 Bacillota bacterium | reverse complement strand
AAAATATCTTAGGACCTGAATATATGGGCCCGGACTATGAAATTCCCTTTGACCAACAGGATTATATCCAATTTGGGACAGGCCCACATAGTATTAACAATCGCTATATCACCGAGGATATTCCGGTAGGATGCCATGTTTATCATGAACTTGGTAAAAAATTTGGCGTGAAAACACCCGTTGTCGATTCCATGATCAACCTTGCTAATGCAATGCTAGAAACTGATTTTTATGAGTCGGGTTATAGTTTGGATTATTTGGGGATTGGCCACATGACTAAGGATGAAATGTTGCAGTATCTCCATGAAGGGGTTTATAAAGAAAATGTATAAGCATTCTAATTGAGTGCAAATCAGTTGTACCGTATTCTAAAGCCACTTGCCATTATTTTCACTAATAGGTGAAGATAATGGCACGGATTTCTATAATGCACTATGAATTTCAATCCAATTTCCGATGAACTTGGTAGTTTGGTAGTGAGGAAAGTGACTTCTATAAAAATTGAGTCGTGTTTAAATAAACACGTGGAGGTATCAAAATGGTTCTAGGGCAAAATCGGGATATGGGTATTAATCATATTAAAACACGAAAAAGTCATGTTTGTTATGGTATGGGGCTTGGAATGATTCTTTTGAACGATGCATATCCTGGATTTCCAGGGGACAATCGCAATGCCAGTGCTTTTCCTTACCCTATACAGTACGAAATTGCAGAAGGTGTGACAAACAAGACCCTTGTTTATGATAAGGATCCGGGAAAATGCCGAGAGGCAGTTATCAATGCAGCGAAAAAGTTAGAGCGAATGGGCTGCAGGGCAATTGCAGCTGAATGTGGATATTTTGCCTATTTTCAGAAGGATGTGGCAGCAGCAGTTGACATACCGGTATTCATGTCAAGTTTGTTGCAAGTTCCGTTTGTGCAACTGGTTATTGGGCCCAAAAAACAGGTCGGGATAATCTGCGCCCAAAAGAAGTTTTTGGATACAGAACATTTGGAGAATGTCGGAATTAAACGTGATAGTAATTATGTTATTGGAGGGGCTCAGGATGAGTATGGTTGTACTGAGTTCGACAACTTATGGAATCCTGATAAGCGGCCTGCTTGTCCCAATGCATATTACGATAAGGCAGAACAGCAAATGATTGAAGCAGCAAAAATGTTTAAAGATAAGCATCCGGATATCGGAGCAATCGTATTAGAGTGTACAGGTATGCAACCCTTTGCTCGAGCAATCCAAAGAGAAGTAGAACTACCGATTTTCAGTTGGGGAACGTTATTAGACTATGCGTATTCCGTGGTTGCGCATCGAGACTACTATGGACATGTCTAAATAGCCTTCTTTGATTCCTATAGTTACAGTTCATCTTAAAGTTGCACTTTAAGATGAACATTATAATTATCTATAGCGCAAATGTCATAAATTCATAAATCGCATGGGAGGTAACTAAATGAGCAGATTAACGAAACGCAACTTGTCTCTAACTATCATCGACCAAGAAAAGTTTGATAAGATTCATGAGGCAAGTCTATATCTGATGGAAAATGTGGGCATGAAAATAGGGGGCACAAGGGCGCTTAAGCTGTTACACGACAACGGCGCTGAAACGACTAACGAAGGGTTAACCATAATTCCTAGGTGTCTTGTGGAAAGAGCCTTGAAAAGTGTCCCAAAAGAACTGATCCTTTATACACGCGAGGGTGAACCTTCGATGAAGATCAATCAGGATAATCCAGTTTATTTTGGCACCCATGCAGATCAATTGGAAATCGTTGATCCTTTGACTGGTAGTGTTCGGAAATTCCTAAGAAACGATACGGCAATGATGTGTAAATTGGCTGACTATCTGCCGAACATTCACTTTATTCTGTCGGTGGGTATGTCGTCGGATGTAAAGCCTGAAGTGCAGTCTCAAATCACCTTTTTGGAAACAGTTAAGCATTTCAGTAAAACCATTAACTTTTCTACAAATGATATTGATTCCTTAAAGGATATCATTGAGATGGCCTCTATTGTGGCTGGCGGATTAGATAAACTCCAAGAAAAGCCCTTTATTTTTAACTATTGTGAGCCAATTCCGCCTCTTGCTCATCCTAATGAGAGTACAGAAAAGTTATATATTAGCGCAGAAAATCGTATTCCGGTCGTATATATGCCTTATTGTATGATGGGCGGAACATCGCCCATGAGCTTTGCAGGCACTCTAGCTCAGTGTAACGCTGATATGTTAACTGGGTTGGTGATTACCCAGTTGGTTTCAGAAGGAGCTCCCTTTATCTACGGTTCTATGCCGTCAGTTTTTGATATGCGTACCACGATTGGCAGTTATGGGGCCCCTGAGTTTCATTTGTTAGTAGCCGCATCCTCTGATTTAGCGGCGTATTATGGGATACCGTTCTTTGGAACGGCAGGTTGCACAGATGCTAAAGTGTTGGATGAACAGGCAGTAGCAGAAACGACCATGGAACTTTTCTCCACAATGCTTAGTAAGGCCAATATTGTCCATGATGTTGGAGTAATGGACCACTGTAACAGTGTCTCGCCAGAATTGGTTGTTTTGGCCGATGAGATCATCGAAGGCATAAAACACTATACACAAGGTGTTCAGGTGAATACAGAGGAACTTGCCTTAGATGTCATAAAGGAAGTAGGGCCTGGAGGACATTATCTAACGAACATGCATACCTTAAGTAATTTTAAAAAGGTATGGTATCCAAGTTTATTCAGCCGAGATATGCAGAACAGTAACGAATCTCAAGTTAAGGGAAAAGTTAAAGCAAAGATTAAGCGTATTATGAATGACCATCAGGTTCCTCAACTAGAGGAATCAATCCTCAGAGAGCTTGAAAAATGGCATGCAAAATTGGAATAGCACTAGCACATGATAGGATATCAACAATATGAGAGATTTCTAGTAACAAAGGTACCTATCTTACGCTGTTATAATAAAGGATAGTGGGTTCTACCAAATCAGTATTGGAGGGTTCTTAAATGATTGAATTGGGGAAAATGGACAAAGATCTGCGGGAAATCCATGAAGCATCTATGGCAGTCTTGGAACAAACGGGCATGGCGTTTCATCATCCTGAAGTAATAGGAATTATGCAGCAAAATGGTATTCGTATTGAAGGAAATACTGCTTTTTTTACTCGCGAACAGATAATCGAATGGGTTAGTAAGGCTCCTAGTCAGTTTAAAATGTATGCAAGAAATCCAAACTACGATTTTGAAGTTGGGGGTGACCACGTTGAAGTTTGCCCAGGCTCAGGCTCCTCTTTTGTTTGCGATGTTAATGGAAATAAACATGCCGCTTTAATGAGTGATTATGTTAATTTTCTAAAACTTTACCATCAGTCTGACTATTACAATGTAAATGGTGGCATCGTCGTTCAGCCTACAGATATCGGTCGGTCAACTATTCCATTGATGCTTTATGCAACAATCGTGTATTCCGATAAGGTTATCATAACAGGTACGGGCAAAGCTGAAGAAGTAGAACGATTGATGGACATGCTCGGGATCATGTTTGGTGGCAAGGAAACTTTGAAGGAAAAGCCAAGATGTATGACTATCGTTAATACGAATACACCTCTTCAGTTTGATACAAACATGTTGGAAACAATGATGGTGTTCAACAAATACAAGCAACCTGTAGTCATAGCCGCCGCTTCAATGGCGGGAACAACAGCACCGATGACCCTTGCGGGTACCATTGCATTGGCCAATGCGGAGGTACTGGCAGGTATTGCTGTCGCTCAAATGATCAATAAAGGTACGCCTGTAATTTACGGTTCCCAATCAACCACCTCCGACATGAAGACAGGAAGTATTGCCATAGGTGCACCTGAAGGAGCTCTAGCCTATCACTACGCAGCTCGCTTGGCCAAGTCCTATGGGCTTCCCTGCCGTGGCGGCGGTACGCTGACGGATGCCAAGACCTTGTCTGTGCAAGCAGGGTATGAAAGCATGTTAACTTTACTAGCTAGCTATTCGGCAAAAACAAATCTTATCTTCCAAAGTGCTGGTATCATGGATAGCTATAACGCTATGTGCTATGAAAAATTCATTGTTGATTTAGAAATTATCGGAATGGTTAAACGATATCTTAACGGTGTAAAGGTAGATACAGAAACACTTGCAGTAGATGTTATTACTGAGGTAGGCATAGCTGGACAATTTTTAACTTCAACCCATACCATGAGGCATTTTAGAAAAGAGCCATTTCTACCGGATATTAGCTTAAGAGGTGCGGTAACAGGCGATCCTAGCGATAAGCTAATGGATAATATTGGGGCAAAGAAAGACAAGATGTTAGCTGGTTATTACAAGCCCGAAATGTCTAAGGAAATACAGGACAGGTTAGTTGAGTATTTACTCGCATGCGGCTATGATGGTAAACTAATCGACAGTCTAAATTGAGTCAATTCCATTTTACTTTGCAAGGCTTAAGCTACTCTTACATAGTGGTTTATAGAGAGTTCTTCAAAATTATTGCGTCTGGATATCGTTAAGGGGGGGCGTGAAGACCTATGAAAGCAAAGGTTTTTGTCTGCAGTACTCTCGCGGACGAAATCGAAAAGTTCCTGCCTCAGGTTATGTCATGTGAACTATTGCCCTACGCACTCCATCGGGAGCCGCAAAAACTCAATTCGGAATTACAAGCCAGAATTGATGCAGACCAAGAGCATGACACCCTTCTTTTTGTTTACGGCTTATGTTCAAACGGAGTGGTCAATCTTCATTCAAAAACTCACATCCTTGTCATTCCCAGGGTTCACGATTGCATCAGTCTCTTGCTTGGTTCACGACAAGTTTATCAACAGGAATTTGAGAAAAATCCTGGAACTATCTATTTAAATAAGGGGTGGATCGATCAAGGCGCCGAACCCCGAGCAGAGTTTCTTCAATACTGTGGAAAATACGGGGAAGAAAATGCCCGTTATATCATTGACACTGAGTACCATCACTACAACCGGCTTGTTTTTATTGACACTGGAGTGGGAAATCATGAAAGCCTAAGGGAGCATTCAAAACAAGTCGCGGAATTTATGGAAGCTTCTTTTGAAGAATTAAAGAGTTCATGTCAGCTATTACAGAGGCTAGTAACCGGGGATTGGGATAAAGATTTTGTAGTTATTCCACCGGGAATGAAGGTGACCCAGGAAAGTTTCTTTTAGAACTGTTTTCGTAATACTCCAATCTTAGGATTAGCGTCGTTGTTCGAGCTACAACGGTTAACTTAATAGCTCGGTTGGGTCATACTATTCTTGGGGGGGATATCGATGTCCTATATCTTAGGAATTGATACAGGAGGAACTTATACGGATGGTGTGCTTTTAAATTTTGAGGACAAGGTTGTCGTTACTAAGGCTAAAGCTTTTACAACGTCGCAGGATTTGTCTATTGGGATTAAGGAATGCATCAATAACTTGGGGAAGATTGATCCTAATCAGATTAGAATGGTTTCTCTTTCCACGACGCTTGCAACGAATGCGATTGTGGAAGGGCGTGGCGGTAAAGTGGGACTAATTCTTATAGGTAAAGGAAAACCGACTGGAATATTGCCCGCCCAAAAAAGTGTTTTAGTCTCAGGTGGGCACGATCTTTATGGAATACCTTACGGTGAACTTGATAAGCAAGAGTTAATGAACGTTATTGCTCAAATGAAAGGTAAAGTTGACACCCTTGCGATTTCAGGTTTTTTTAGTAATAGAAATCCTGACCATGAGAATCAGGTGAAAGAAATCGTGCGAAGAGAATGGAATGTGCCAATTATCTGCGCTCACGAGCTTAGTTCGAAATTAGGTTACTACGAGAGGACTGTGACCGCTTGTTTAAATGCTAGGCTATTGCCTATCATCAGGGAACTACTGGTGGCAGTGAAAAATGTTCTTAATACCCATCATATTGTAGCTCCCGTCATGGTTGTCAAAGGTGATGGCTCTTTAATCAGCGAGGAAAGAGCCTTTGAAAGGCCGATTGAGACAATCTTATCAGGACCTGCGGCTAGTGTCGTGGGCGCAACATTTTTGACAGGTATCGATACTGTTTTGACGTTTGATATGGGAGGGACTACAACCGATATTGGGATAGTCAAAAACAACCGTTGGCGAATGAATGAAAAAGGAGCGATAGTGGCCGGCTGGAGAACGCACATAAATACAGCGGAGATTAGTACCTTTGGAATCGGTGGGGATAGCTATATTCGGGTCAATGAGGATAGTCATATTCGGGATTCTATGTCAGGAATAGTGAAGATTGGGCCAAGTCGGGTTTGGCCTTTGAGTATCGCTAGTATGCGTTACCCTAATCTCGTGGAGGAACTTCGGTCTATCAGGGGGAAGCATACGATCTATAAAGGTCAAACTGTGGATTGTTATATGCTGGTTAAACACCCTCAAAATTTAGAGAGCTTACGTCCCGATGAAAAGGCTATAGTCACCGCGTTAAAAGATGGAGCGCACAATATTTTAAGTTTAAAGACGCTTGTCGGTGATAACCTAAGCACTTTCGCCTTGAAATCGCTCGAACAGGCACAAATTATTGGTCGAGCCTCGTTTACTCCCACTGATGTACTACATTGTCTCGGAATCTTGGAAAAATGGAATATAAAGGCATCAATCGAAGGGGCTAGAATTCTCGCCGAAGAATATGGCTCTGGAATAGAAAATTTTGCGACCAAATGTCTCGAACACATAACTCGTTCCCTTACGCTATTAACTTTACAGAGCATAGCTTCGAAACAAGGTCTGGCGTTTGCAATTGCCGAAGATCCAAACTCCGTGTTTCTTTTAGAGCCGATTTTAAAGCCAGATAACGCTGATCGTGACTTTAGTGTGAAAATTGGTCTAAACTATCCGATCGTGGCTATTGGTGCTCCGGTTAAATCATATTTACCAGCTGTCGGAGAGACACTTAATACCGAGGTAATTATTCCGGAACATAGTGAGGTTGCCAATGCCGTTGGAGCAGCAGTTGGAAAAGTAAGCGAACGCGTCACTGTGATTATTAAACCGGGATTTAAAGTACATGCACCCTGGGGATGCGAAACATTTATGGAAATAGAAGATGCCCGAAATAGTGTGCTAAGCAAAGGCAAGGAAAATGCAATCATAAATGCCCAAAAAGCAGGGGTATTAAACCCCGAGATTATCGTCAATCATGACGTGTCCTCCTGTGAAACGAGTTTCGGCAAGGTTTTTCTCGGCGAATTCTTTGAGATAATCGCCTCAGGATATCCTTACAGCGTAAGTGAACATAGTGCGTAAGGTGATATTTATGACTTCGTGTGTTGGATTTTTCGCAGTGTGCAGAATTTTGTTATTCAATGCCATGGCGGCGTTTATCAGGGATATATTTCCCCATCCAGGGTCTATAATTAGCGAGGAATCGCGAGGGTCTTCTTGTCAATAATTGCAACAATAGCAATTGAAGGAATAGGTACGTGAGGGGATAAAAGGATGGAGTTTGACGGGGCGGAAAAGGATAAAATGTATCGGCAGGATACTGGACTAGTTGTCATATTTATTGTCTGTGTTTGGTTGGTTTTAGGGTTTGTGCTAATAAGTATAAGTAGTTTGGCTCCTGATGAGCTAATTCGGGATGTGACTTTAGTGGTAGGATCAATGGCCGGTATTTTCGTGACAAGCGCTTTGATTGCTGTTTTGGTGCATTTGAAGAAAAACCGGGTTGGTATATACAGTGAGGAATTGTGCCAAGTCGCAAAGCAAGCAGAAATGATTTTTGAAGTTCAGAATAGCTAAAAGCTATTAGAAGTGGGATTGTCATGGATAAGGAAAGGAGCTTGCAAATTGAAAGGTGCTGAAAAGCAGAAAATGCATGAAAACAGCTTGTGGATGGAAGTATTTGACGTCATGTTTATTATGTTACTCTGCTTCGTTATACTTCTCACAACTATGTTGATGCGAGGTAAAGTTCTCGTGGGTTCGGGCTCGATTGGGGGGATTGAATATTTCTTTAATTTTCCAATTTTTATTATAATTTTCGTGGCCTTGGGGGCTTATATGGTTTATGTAATTTCTAAGTCTGACAAGGAACTTAAAGCCATGATCAGATACCGCTATTATAAGGTTCGGAAAAAAGCGAGTTAAAGCTTAAAATTCTAAGATGGGGGAATTAGTTTGAATCTATGGTCACTGATGAACTGGGTCGCCTGGGGTTTATGTGCATTTTTATTTGTACTCCTTGCGCAAGATTTTATCCGAGTTGAGATGAGCAGGAAGGGGGAGGACAAAAGACTTGACTGATTCGAAGACAACTCAACACGATGCGGAGCAGCATCTTTCTAAAGTTTTAGGGCCGGTACATATATGGGCGTTGGGCGTTGGGATTGTTCTGGTTGGGGAGTTTATGGGCTGGAACTTTACCGTTGCGAAGGGAGGGTCTCTAGGCGCTATTATCGCTTGTTGGGTCATCGCGATCCTCTATATTGCCCTGGTCATGATTAACACTGAAATCGGATCGGTTATTCCGGAAGCAGGTGGTCAATATGCCATGGCCAAATATCTTTTGGGTCCGCTGGCTGCTTTTAACGTTGGACTAATGCTTGTTTTTGAGTATGTCATGCTTGAAGCGGCAGACGCTTTGGTGGTTGGAGCCATTTTACAATCCATAAACCCTGCAATACAAAGTTTACCTTATGTTATCTTGACTTTGTTATTATTGACGTATCTTAACTATCGAGGAGTCTATGCCACCTTAACCCTTAATTTCTTCATTACAGCTATAGCTTTCGTGACCATCTTTGTGCTTCTGTTTTCGACTCACTTTTATGTTCCTGCGCAAAGCATCCTTAAGCTAACAGAGTTGACGAATGGGTTACCTTATGGTTGGGTAGGGGTCGTAGCAGCGCTTCAGTTTGCAATCTGGTTTTTTCTAGGGATAGAAGGAACTGCCTTAGCAGCGGAGGAATGTCGCTCAACTGCACGTTCACTACCAATGGGTACGCTTATCGGATTGGTAACTCTGCTAGTTGGAGCTACCATTACGTGGTTCGTCTGTTCTGGTTTGGTAGAGGCTGGAATTCTCGGGGGATCCGTTTATCCCCTTTATGAGGCAGCGCTGGCAACGAAAATGTCCGGAGTTATTGTAGTCATGTTCATTGGCACAATTTTAGCCTGCATGGCGAGTGCGAATGGCTGCATTAACGATGCCAGCAGGGCCTGGTTTGCGATGTCGAGAGATACT
>JAJYAS010000095.1:4940-9209 GCA_021779415.1 Bacillota bacterium | reverse complement strand
AAAACGAGGGGGGCATACCCTCTGCGCGCTAAGGCTAAAGCGGCAAAATACCCTGCCGGTCCTGCTCCAATCACCACAGGACGAGATTTGAGTTTTTTACTGGGCGTAGGCCAAAGTACGGGTTCCTCAGGCTGAACTTCCTTAATCCCCGGAACCCGTGCTAAAATGCGACTCACTTCAGTATTCGGTACATTGAGAGACAATTGAATCGTGTAAACGAAAACGAGATAGGGTTTTTTACGAGCATCCAAGGAACGGCGTACAAAGCGAAGACCGCCGATGCTTTGTTCTGGTACGTTTAACTTACGAGCAATGGTTGCCAGTAGCAAGGAATCCTCTTCTACTGGAATTCTCAAATTTGTCCATAGTAAATCCACCAAGATTATTCTCCTTTTGCCTAGTGAGCTTTGAGACTATAGTTAACTTGTGGGGGTGTAGGCATGGTTACTCCCGGTGGGAGTTGCCAATAAACGTTGCTATTGGGATAACTTCCAGCTACCTGCCCAGAAGCATCTACCCACAGTTGTATCTGATCTGAAGTTAAATTTTTCAAACTATCCGGAAGACCCTCTACTACAATATCAATGGGGGGTACCGATTGGTCAATGTCTAGGCCCGTTCCAACATTTCGGATTTGAACCGGCACGCTGGAAATCCCCTTCTGGATCACCCCCGGCCCAATTTGCGCAATAATACTCAAGGTGGTTCCATCAAAAAACTCAACCCCCGGTGGCAATGTCACCTTATCAATTGAAATCTGAAACGTCTTATCTTCTGTAAGATTACTAATATCCACGGGGCCAAGGTTCAAGGAATCAAACCCCTTCAAAGCCTGAGGAGTACCCATAACCTGGACACTATCTGGGGCGGGAATTAAGGAACGTAAGGCCTTACCTTGGGCTGGGGTTCCTGTACTGGTTACTTTCAAAGGAATCATCTTCGTGGAAAGCCCTTTAGTCATAACCGGAACAATCACGTCAACTGTACTTGGATAAGCACTCAAAATATCAGCAGTCGGATTCGGTCCGAAAATGGGTTTACCCTCTTTATCTCGAAAACTCACGGGCCGAGAAACTTGAATCGTGTCTTTGGCACCAGTCACACTGATTTCTGTGGTTACCTTGTCTAGTGTGCTAAGGATAGAACTTGGTCCACGCACATTGACCGCCGAAGGTCTGACAAGAGTGCTGCCCACCTGATAACCATCTGCAGGATTACCCGTCACTGTAGCTACAACTGGAATCATCTTCTCTTGAACGCTATCTATGAGCAATTTGATGCTGGACGGTTGAAGGTCAACTACATTGGTTCCCGGCGGGGTGTTGACTTTAATGATATAACTCCGTTCCCCTGGCACTCCACCTGAAAGATCAATCTGAGCATAGATATCTTTGATATTGGCACTAGGGTTGATCCCTTGCACACGAACTCGAACCAAAGGAAGCTGGGTCATAACCACCATATTCTGAGGCAATCCATTGGCTACGAGCGGAATCGTCAACGTCTGATCAGCAATAAGCTTATCCGTTGCCCCTTGGTTCATAACAAAAAGCCAAAAGAGAATCGCAAAGAGGAACGAAATTATCTTGATCCCGAGGTTTCGCCGAAACATCTTATGCATGGGCTACCACCTCCAAAATGGAATGATTGATAAGGGAGTGTTCTTGATCTCCAGTTCCCTTAACAACAATTCTCTCAACATTTTATCATCCATAAAGCGCGTCAGTGCTCCATCAATCCCGACGGAAATTGCCCCGGTTTCCTCAGAGACCACAATAGCTAAGGCATCCGTAATTTCCGTTAGCCCCAAGGCCGCCCGGTGACGGGTACCCAAATCCTTTTGTATATTAGGATTTTCAGATAACGGCAGAAAGCACCCCGCTGCTGCTACACGATCTTGACGCACAATCACGGCACCATCATGGAGCGGGGTATTCGGAATGAAGACATTGACCAAAAATTCCGACGAAACCATCCCATCGATCTTAATCCCAGTTTCTACAAAGTCTTGCACGCCTGTTTTCCGTTCGATCACAATTAGAGCTCCTATGCGTGTCTTAGAAAGCACTTGCGTGCAACGCACTAATTCTTCTACCACTTGTTCCAAAGTATCGATTCCAGGAGTCGAGGGATGACGAGTCAAGAATCTCCCTCGGCCTAGTTGTTCTAAAACCTTTCTAAGCTCAGGCTGAAAAACAACGGGTATAGCAAAGACAAACATCTGGAACAGTTTATCCAATAACCAACTGATGGTTCTAAGCTGGAAGTACTTAGCCAGCAAAGAGACAGCTAGAAGAACCATTACTCCCTTGACCAACTGAACAGCACGCGTACGTTTAATGAGCATGTAGAATTGGTAGAAGACCACTGTCACTACCATAATGTCGATAGCATCCAGCCATCCGAAATTACGAAATTGAGATAAGAAATCTGCCACGGTCTCCCCCCCCTTCTTGTGCTCATATAAAACATGGCTAGTGGATTGCCGACTATTTATACTTGATTCTCTGTTTATGTAAAAAACCCTTGCCGATTTAAATATTTTCAAAAATAATCCTGGATTATCCCATCACAGTAAGCAGTCCAAAACACCCTGTTAACATCATATCCCCAAAAGGGGCTGCTTCATACCCGTATACTCTTCGAACACACTTTCAGTCATTTACCTTCCCTCCCCTGGCAAGCTGGAACTATTTGATTAGTTTTCTCCCGATCCAAGGTTTGTAAATCGTTACCGCTTGCCGCGGACAAAGCTCCTGACAGCAAAAGCAACGAATACAAGCTTCCAAGTCGACGATTGGACGCTTATTCTCGTCGACAGTCAAAGCCTTGGGAGGGCAATTATTAACACAATCCAAGCATCCCACACACATCTGATGTTCGAATACTGGTCGAGGGCGCACTCGGTTGAGTACAAATCCCTTTACCTTATGGGGGAGGGGAACCATATCTAAGAAGTTAGTGGAAACCACTTTGGGAATAACAAAATCTTGAATTCTCCACAGCGAGCGTGCATCCCCCATTAATTGAAGTTCATCCAGCCGACTGATAAGGCCTCGACCGCGAGCTGCCATCACGGTCGGGACTTTTTCTGGCTTTAAGCCGATCAGATCCGCAGCTACGACATCGAGGGCGAAGGGATTCGTACTTAGAATCAAAGCACCGATGCTGCGGGGTTTACCAGCCGAAGGACCATCCCCTTCCATCCCCACAATTCCGTCCATAATACTTAAGGAAGGTTTTACCCAAGTTGCAATATCCACTAAAAGGTCCGCAAAGTCTGGAATCTTGAACATCTTCAAATGATATTCTGCTTTAAGCAAGCCAGGAATAACCCCAAAGAGAATCTTCACAGCACCAGTAAACGTCATCATGCCATGAGTTTTTAACTTTGAAAGAGGGATGACCACATCTGCATTGAGAACACAATTGGTCACGGTCAAGCTCTTAACCAGTTTTCCTTCTGCATACTGGATAGTCGTCTGTCCCACATCTTCGTTGAGAATGGCTCCAGTCCGCTCGGCAACCTCGCGAAGACCCGAGCGACTATAGATGGCCTGAAGTGCATTTACCGTATAAGGTCCACCAGGGCTATCCCCAATAATCGGAATCCCACCCGCCTCCTGTACAAGTCGAACCACGGCCTCGACAACACTGGGATGAGTCGTCACTGCTTCTTCCGGTCGTTTCTTCATGAGCAAATTCACTTTCAGTAAAACCTTTTGGCCCGGCTTTACAAACTCAGACATCCCGCCCCATTCCGCCAGCCCCTCCCGCAAACTCTGTTCCACATTGGCTGTATAGTCTGGGCAATATTTTAAAACTACTTTTGCCTGCACTTAAGATTCCACCCTCTCTAAATCCTGAAAGATATCCTCTCCTCGTCCTGGCAAGGCACTTAATTCCTGATCACAGCTGAAATACTCACGGCTCAAATAATCCTGTTTTTGCTTTTCTTCCAGATTCTCGAATTTTTGCCGCGATCCCATTTGCGTCCGATGCTCTGAAATCGCCTGCCATTTTCTCTCCGCCCAGGGTGCAATCGAGATCACATAATCCACATCTTGAAGTTGTTCCTTCGTCAACCTCCAGCCAGGCTTGACGTAGCACAACCGGGGTAGAGTATAGGCTTTCCCCCACTCCGGCTCCACTGAATCCTGGGCAAGTTTAATGGCTGCCTTCGTGAAGTGGTGAATTGCCCGATGATCCCGATGTCCGGATGCGCCATCTTCTCCAAACGTAATGATCACCTGAGGACGAAGGTCTCGT
>JAJYAS010000095.1:0-4930 GCA_021779415.1 Bacillota bacterium | reverse complement strand
TTTAAGCGGGGGCGCGATGGGGACTTCCTTATCTCGATACCCAAAAAAGATCACCTCAGAGATTCCTAGGACCTTCGCCGCACGCCGCAGCTCCTGTTCTCGCACAAGGCCCACTTCTTCAGGCTTACAGATCCCCGCCGTCTTGCCAGCTTCCCCCTTAGTTGCGGCGACAAGGGTAACCTCTACCCCCTGTTCAGTATATTTAGCAATTGTTCCACCCAAGGCAAACGATTCGTCATCTGGATGGGCAAAGATCAGCAGCATCCTTTTTGCCATAGTTTGCGCCCCTTCTTTTCATCGATAGTTAGTATCTTCAATAGTACAGGTGTTAACAACTCAGCAAAGTTTATCCGCAGTTTGACAGTGTAGCAATCGTTCATTGCTTTGAATTACAAGCCTTATTATAACCTTTTTTTTCGATAGAGGGAAATTTAACATCCCTCTCCAACGTGCTCAAGAGCTATCATTTTGAGGTTCATTGAAGCAGTAATTTAAAAGGCTGATTTTCATTTGGAATAAACTACCGTTTCCTGAGACAACTTGCCATGTTATACTGCAGTTGTTACTAGCAAGTACAAGCATTAATTAATAATCGCAAGGAGGATTCACTCATGAAAAAGACTTTAAAATTCTTAATGGGACTTCAAATTGGTATTCTGATGACCGCTGTCGCTTTACCAGTACAAGCCGCCGTTAATATAGGCGCTCCTCAGACCTTAACTGGTTCTGTGGTTATACTTCGGTCTTCCGTTCCTACGACAACTCAGGTCGCTTCCACTCCGATTTCCTCCCCGACTATTGTGGTTCAAGGAACCCAAACCACGGTTTCAACGCCGACCACCACGATTATTCAAAACTCAACACCACAATATCGGTCGATCAATATCGGACCTTTGCCGTCAAACCTCAACGGAAGTGTCGTTTCGTTAAAGACGATTTTTAATCAATCCAATACCCTTCCTATAACTTCTACTCCTACTTCTACAACTATTCCTACTACCACTACTACCGTTCCTACAACTACCACCACTTCGCCCTCCGTCCCTTCTTCTACTACCACGACGACACCCTCTATCCCATCCATTCCCAGCATCTCCGCTTTAACAGCTGATGAACAATCCATGGTGGACATGATTAATCAAGAACGGATTGCTGCTGGTGTAAGTCCAGTTAAGGTAGACCTTCGTCTAGGCGCAGTAGGCCGCGCTAAAGCGAATGACATGAAGGCAAACAATTACTTTGACCACACCTCTCCAACCTACGGTAGCCCTTGGGCTATGATGCAACAAGTAGGACTAACCGTCGGCTGGGCTGGAGAAAATATTGCTGGAAATAGCTCCGTTTCAGGGGCTATGGCAGCACTTATGCAAAGCCCTGGCCATCGAGCCAATATTTTAGATCCACGTTTCACACATGTTGGCGTGGGGATTGCTTATGGCAGCGCTTACGGTAACCTTTATGTTCAAGAGTTTTTACAAGAATAGTAAGTTTATAAAGGGCCTCCATGTTGGAGGCCCTTTTTTTGTTGATGCACGTTAGGTTAATTCTTTTTAGTTCACCCGTTATCCCTTATTAATGCTTCCAAAACAGACTCACGATTGTCGCGAATACTCCTGCTATGGCAATGATAAAACCCGACCACCAACGACGATTGGTTTCGGCTCCTTTTCTATATTCTTCAAAGTCCTGTTTCGTGATATAGTTACCGGCTAACAGCACTCGCATATCGTTTACGACTGCTGATACATCTTTGACGGCTTCCTTGATTTCTGCAATATCCTTCTTGATCGTTTGGGTCTCCCCCTCTTCCATATCCTACCCTCCTACTCTAAAAAATCATATCTCATTTCTTGTATAGTATGATTTTCATTGAGCAATTGGTACTAGCCCTCTCCATTCCCGCTCTTGATCTTCTCTTCGAGAGTTACTTATGTAAACGGTAATCTGTTACAAAAAATTCAGACCCATCGTGCATAATCAATGTATGATACACGATGAGTCCTCTTAAACCTCTCCCCTAAAATCCCTTAAAATCAGGGTTTATTAATGTAGGTATAATTTTTCACGGGAATCAAGGCTCTCCTTAAATATCCTATGAAATTGAATTAAACGCTCCATCTACGGTGCCATTATAAATATTCGGGTGTCTGGCCAAGATACCCGGCCTCCCGTAACCAATGAGATTAGCTACAAAAGGCTGCATGTCACTTCCTCCTGACCACGGGCCAAATATCTTCCCTGTCGGAACGAACTGGTTATCGGTGTTTAAAGCTGTCTGCCACAAACCTTGTATAGTATCAACGACCATAATGTCGCATTTTCCGTCCCCGTTAAAATCAGCAGCCAGTGGCTTACATCCCGTTCCTTTTACCCAATCCTTCAACCATACATAGTTTCCCGGTCCAGCGCTAGGAATAAACTGTATGCCATTACTCAAGGCAACCTGCCAATCTCCATATATAGGACTCCATACCGCGATGTCATCTTTTCCGTCCCCATTAAAATCTCCGACAACAGGCACCCATGAACTTCCAATAGCCCAGCCTTTAAGCCATTTATAATCTCCCGGTCCTGCACTGGGAATAAATTGTGAACCTGTACTTAGCGCCACCTGCCATTCACCTGTGGATGGTTTCCATACCACTATATCGTCCTTCCCATCACCGTTAAAATCCCCTATCAAGGGGACCCAAGAACTACCAGTTGCCCAGCCTTTAAGCCATTTATAATCTCCCGGCCCGATGTTGGGTATAAGATCAAAATTACTTCTCATGGCTACCTGCCAACTGCCATCTAAAAGATTCCACACCGTAACGTCATATTGACCATCACCATTAAAGTCTCCCACAAAAGGTCTCCATCCTCTACCTACGGCCCAATTAGAAAGTGCAAGTATTACATCCGCATTCTGAACGACATTTTGCCTGTTAGGAAATTTAGTAACATTTACATTAGCGAAATACCAGTAACCTTTATTTGGTTGCCAGTTAATAAATTGCGTTTTAACATTATTTTTTACATTCCCTGATAAAACAATATTCCCTTCTCCAGAAAAAAGATTTATAGCTCTCGAGGATGGAATAAAATCAGTGAGACTTATTAACGGTACAAATGTAAAGCCCTGTTGCTTAAACCCCCTAATGAGTTGCTTAAGATACGAGTTATCATCATAGCTAATATTACCCTCCCCATCAATCTGTATAAAAGATAGCTCTAGGTAGGGATGATAGAAAAACGCCGCTAGGTCATCGCCGCTATATTGCTGAAGTTCCGTTAGAATCCTTTGAACTGACTCCTCAGGACTCGAACCGGAAACGTAGCCTAATGGAGTTGGGACATATATAACTCCACGGTAAAAGGGATTATCTTCCTTATCTTTAATAACCAATTTCCGGCTGGAAGTATCATCTGGGTCAGGTTCAAAGAAAATTCCAGAGCTAGCTTCCAGTATGCTTCTTTGAACTCCTGTAGCGGTATAATGAGGTGTAGAAAAGCCCCAGTTCAGAGTAAGACCAGAATTCTCATATGCTGTATAGCCTTTTAACATTCTACTGTAAGCATAAGACATTACAAATTGCATACGATTCTGGCAGGCATCCGGAGGATCATTCGGCGGACAATTGGAGGTACAACTGGAATAGTAGAATTCAAAACCGTTCGCAGATTCAGATTCATCATATTGGTGTGTATATCCATGCATGCCTAAAGAAGCGTTGCAATTATCTTCCAGATATTTCATAGTATTATTAAAAGCTACTACAATCGGATCGGTAATCTGCTCAATAGATTTATCATAATTTGAGGCAGGGTTTACAAACCTAGGAATCAAGGATACCTGAAAGGGTACATTTTCAGACTTTAAATAATCACCAATAACTTTGAGCTTAATTAACACGTTATTGGATTCATAAAATCCTCCAGGCCCTAAATCTTCCCACCTTAGGAGTGCTTTTTTCATGATCATGACCATTCCTTTCGCTGAGCTCAGGCACAAAACATTATGAAGATTTTTTATTCCCTTTCATTCTTATATACCACTAATATCTGTTTACCACCCCATAGTGTATTTTCGTAGCTCCCTGAATCAATAACACCAGAATATGCAATCTGAAATGAATCTAAACGGACCGGAAAAGTGTCCTTATCGAAGGTGAAGAAATGGGATTCACACAGCTGATATTCCTGGTATGGTACTAAAATTATCAAGTACTTATCCGTGTTCTTTCGTATATTCTCCATAATGCTGAATGGATCCGTAAAGTGTTCTAAAGTATTAGAGCAAAAAACAACATCAAACTTTTTTGGCAGGTGTGAGATATCTTGTGCAAAGAAATTGACTTGGGGAAAATACTCCCTCGCTTTGGAAATGGCTTCGTCGGAGAAATCGATCCCCACGACATCACTATTGCTAAACAAGGAAACCAACATGTGAGTACCTTGGCCTTCAGCGCACCCGGCATCACAAATACTTAGATGATTTTCTGTAATATCCTCTATTATCCACTTTGGTAAATGTTCTAAGGCTAATCTACAGAAAAATTCAGTTTGTTCTCTCCCCGAAGAGGCTTCCCAAAGGTTCTTGAAGGAATTTTCCCACCATTCACGGCTATTGATATCTACCACGCTAAAACCACCTCCTTAAAGTTTACCCCATTCTCTATTTTGGTTCCTGACGATAATTCCTTTGCGTGCAAGGTAGAGATCGCAATTATAGAGCAAAGCAGCATGACCCTCGTTAGTCGGGTCGAATACATCCTGTCTCGGATGATACAAATGTATGGTTTTCGCCGCAGTTTGATAATAGCCACACCCATTCGCCTGCAAACGGTCTATGAGATCATTGTCATCGTACCCTATGCCGGTAAAATCTTCATCATACCCACCTATTGACATGAATTCGTGGCGATTAAGCGCCATAAAAAAAGGGAGG
>JAJYAS010000094.1 GCA_021779415.1 Bacillota bacterium | reverse complement strand
TTCCAATCAACACTTCCGCAAGGGTGTGGTTTGCGTAGACGAACAATATCCCCTATATTCAACGGAATCATAGGTTGCCTCCCTTCAGGGTTTCTGTCACAATAATATTTTGTAGCTGTGGGGTACGAATTCCTTCTTTTATAAACTCTCTATGAATTTGGCGACGCAGTTCCCGTTCCAACCCCCACTGTTCATTGGGTTGGGTATAAGCAACAACACGCAAAACGGCATTGCGTTCGCCAAATTGAATAACCCCTTGTACTGAGGGCGCTTCAATAATTTTTTCCCCAAATTCCAGGCTGACTTCTTCGCAGACAGAATGCATAACGTCCATCGCGCGGTCAAGATCTTCATCATAAGGAATCTGAATATCAACTAAGGCTCGCATTTTCCCGCGACTGAAGTTAGTAACAGCCGTAATACTGCCATTTGGAATAATGTGAAGTTCGCCACCCCAGTCCCTAAGGTGGGTGGCCCTAATCCCCATTTCTTCAACCGTACCAGAGAATTCTCCAGCTTTTACATACTCTCCAACAGAAAACTGATCCTCAAAAAGAATAAAAAAACCTCCAATGATGTCTTTCACTAAGCTTTGAGAACCAAAACCAAGAGCAACACCCAAAACACTGGCTGATGCCAATATCGTACTGGTATCAAAATTAAAAAGGCGCTTTAGACCATGAACAACGACTGTAAACGTAATCACGTAGAAGGCCATACTTCGAATGAGCGAAAACAACGTATTAGCTTTGCGTTCATCGAGGAGATGTTTCCCTTTGCGTTCTAACAACAGACGCCGCAGGAGATAAATAATGACTGCATAAGCAACACGTGCAACCACAAGGATAATAACAATATATAGTAACGTGTTTAAAACATACAGTCCAACGCCGTGCCAGTCAAAATCGACCAACTTATTTGGAATCCAATTCATAATAAACTGCGCCCTTTTCTGAAATAACGTTAATTAGAATAACCCAAAAACGCACGATACCCTCGCATCATCATGATCAAATCTGCAACTGAGGAAATCTCCCAAGGGGCATGCATGCTCAAAATTCCCACACCACAATCCAGGACTTCCATACCGTAGATAGCCATATACTGGGCTATTGTTCCGCCACCGCCTTGGTCAACTTTCCCTAATTCTGCGGTTTGCCACGTGACCTTTTCCTCATCGAGGATTTGGCGAACCTCTGCAATGAATTCTGGATTAGCATCGTTGGAACCCGCTTTACCTCTAGAACCGGTATATTTGCTTATCACAAGCCCCCGACCCATGAAAGCCGAGTTTCGTTTGTCCATAACCTCTGCATAATTAGGATCATACCCAGCAGCCACATCCGCCGAAAGTGCTTTAGCCCGAGCCATGGAGCGTCGAACCATTAGCCCGTCATACGTTCCGTTTTGCAAGGCCAGAAGCTCCGCAACGAAGTTCTCCAAATAGTGTGCTTTCATTCCCGTATTGGAGTCACTGCCGATCTCTTCTTTATCCACAAATAGTGCAATCGTCGTCCACTCCGGTTGCTCGATTTCTTCGATCCCCTTCCAAGCAGCGAACGCACATACTCGGTCATCTTGCCCATACCCTGCAATAAAACTTCGGTCAAATCCCGCATAGCGGGCTTTCCCCGAGGGCACTGCCTCTAATTCGGCGCTCACGAAGTCGTCTTCTGCAATGCCATATTTATTCTTTAAAATGCTAAGAATAGCATGTTTAACAGACTCTTCTCCATTTTCGTTGGCAGGATCATGTCCGAGGAGTAGGTTTAATCCTTCTCCTGTAATGCCCTCGCTTAATTTTTTTTCATATTGATCCTTAGCCAAATGCGGAAGCAGGTCATTGATGGTAAAAATAGGGTCTTCTTCGTTTTCTCCAATTACAATCTGAACCTTAAGTCCGTCACGTAGGACTACGACTCCATGGAGAGCGAGTGGCAGAGCGGTCCATTGGTATTTCTTAATTCCCCCATAATAATGAGTTTTGAAGAAAGCCATTCCCTCTTCTTCATATAGAGGGTTTTGTTTAATGTCCAGCCGAGGAGCATCAATGTGTGCTGCCACCATTCGAAAACCTTCGCCTAAAGGGCGCTTACCTGCAATTGCCACAATGCCCGCTTTACCTCGTACTGACAGACGAACCTTTTGCCCTGGTTTAAAACTCTTTAGAGCATCAAGAGGCATAAACCCTTCCTTTTCAGCCCAGCCTTCTAGTATTTTCCAAGATTCTCGCTCAGTTTTCCCTTCACTTAGGAAAAATAAATAGTCCGTTATCGCTTGACGTTCCTTATCCGACATCTTCAACTCATCCCAAGCCAATTTCACTTTTTTAGAACCCATTTTAAAAATCTCCTTTATAACCCAAACTATTGGCCGAATTAAACTACCCTTTTTCTTAAGTTTTCTTCGTCTCCGTATGATTTATGTGTCAATACCAAACTCCTTTACCTTGGGAGAGCGGTTCAAGTAGTTTTTGACTGAGTTGTGCAGAAAATACCTGATCCAGGCTATGAAATATCCCCACCAAATAGGAGTAAAAGTATGAATTCTGAATGAGCGTATTAAAACTTCCGCCAACACCTACTTTCAAGAAGGGGGAAAGCAAACCTGCCAAGACAGACAAACCGATTAGGGTACTTAGGGCCCCGAAGATGAGTCCACCCCCGTGATTAAAAGCCCCATTCCAACTGCCTAAGGGGCGAAGAAGAATGGAGACTACTAAGTGAATTAATACAACCACTATGTAAAAAACGCAGCCAAAGGCGATTATACTCAAGATATGTTCTGTCAGCATCTCGGCTAAACGCTGAGTCAATTTTTCAATGGTTTCTGGCATTTTTACACCTTGGAGGTTTTCAAAGATACTGCGCCATTCCGGAGGTAGTGCCCCCAGAATACTTCCTAAAGCCTGTTGTTGCAATGAACCAGCTTTAGACTGAACAGAAGGAAGTAGGGCTCGGTAGATTATGGGTTCTAACCATTCCTTAAGTGGAAAATATTGCTCAGCCCAACGGAGTGCGGTCATGTATTCCCACGTTGCTACTAAGAAGGCTACAATGCTACTCAAGAAATTGACAATGCTGGTTATAAAGCCTCTCTGGTAACCATGTAAAGCTCCTAATAAAACGAATCCTAAAATGAGAACATCAATAAGATTCATGTAGTTCCCCCTTCCATACGATCAGACTCAATCTTAGCTAACCCATAATATTCGGGTTAAGCCCCTTAAAATCCTGCCTTTAAGGAAAACTTGGCTAACGAATTCAGTCGCCTTAGATGCAGTCTAACACGTCAAAAAGACAGCTTTCCGCTGCCTTGGCACATAACTTATGAAACAACCTATCTAGGGTCCTGTTCAATGGTCCAAATCGAACTAAGAACTACGAATATGGCGGGGATGCGTGCGAATCGAACACACCTCGGAACGTTCTGCGTCCCGACACGCGGATTTGAAGTCCGGGAGCAGCACCAGCCACCATCCATCCCCATCGTCGACAATAATATTAACACATTCATTCTTATTATGGAAGTAACATTGTAATATTCTAGTTATAGGCTTGTCGGATTTTTAAAGGCAAGTATAAACTTTAATATACTTGGGCAAAATAGAAATATATATTAAATATATGTATCAAGGTATTTTAAAGGAGGGTCTTATAAAATGAATAGCTCCGGGATTTCATTCTCCAGTTTAACCAACGACCAAATTGAAGAGATCAAAGCATTAGAGACTAAATTTAATAAATCTCACCCCAACGGTCAAGAAACTATCTTGCTTGCTTATGTTAACCCAAAATAAAGAGAATATTTCCGGCCACAGATCAGCTCAGGACTTTTTGTAGTGCTGGCAACTCCCTGCCAAATATTGCTGAATTTGTGGCTGAATCTCCTCAGCCTGCATATTAAGATGCATCAACCGAAACTTGGCTTGAATAATCCCTTTTACACACTCAAGTGTGAGATCAGTTAAATGCGTACATCCTTGTTCAAGCCCTACTGCTATTTGAATCTGCTTGCGAACATAGCGATTTAAGTTGACCCCTATAAGTTTATTAATCTTTTCTTGAGTTTGTCCACAATCTGAATGAGGTGCTCGCCGGAATTCGCCCTCAGCTGAAGTAATTGTATTACTCTCAAGGTCAACTCCTAGAGTTAAACAAAGCTCGTGATGGCTGTCTAGAAAAAAGCCATCCACTATTATCAATTTTCCGTCTATTGAACGGACATTTACAGTAATCGATCGATTAAAAAGATACATTGCTTACTCCATCTCCTCATAATAGTACGGTATCTTTAGCCACTATTTCCACTTATATTATAACCCGTTTTGCATGAAAAGGAAGTCACTGATTAAATACCCCCAGTGACTTCCTTTTTCCTATTAATTTTGTAGGTCTTATTAACATTCGTGTCTCCTAGGCATCTAAAAAATCCAGTCTATTATTTTCTGATTCCGTACCCTTTCTCTTCTAAAGCCGCTTTAGTCTCAGCCACTTGTTCACCTTGAAGGCGTGCGAGAATTTGGACTTGGTTATCTCTTAAATGATAAAAGGCAAAACTCGCAACATTAACATCAAACTGCTTTATTGTCCCAGCAAGATCTAACAAAACACCAGCTTCATCTTTTTTCTCTATGACCACACGTTGGCCTGGGCTGCGCGAACCCATAATATCCAAAAAGGCATCCAAAATATCGTAGCCTGTAATAATGCCGACTAGTTTATCCCCGTCAAGGACAGGTAATCCTCCAATTTTATGTTCACGCATTAACAAGGCCGCGTCCTCGATTGCTGTGTCCGGGTGACAAGTCACCACTTTTTTCACGGCTACCTCACGGATGGGAGTTTTGGCTATGAGATAATTGAGTTCAAAAATGCTCAATGTGGTTGCAGGAGAAGGTGAGACCTCACGAAGATCCCCATCTGTTACAAATCCCACCAACTTACCCTTTTCCAAGACTGGCATTCGGTCGATCTTTTTCTCCCGCATGAGGGCCATTGTATCTGCAATAGATTCATACGAAGTCACAGTGAAAACCTGAGATGTCATAAATTGGCGAACATACATATTCCCTTACCCCTTTCAACGTAGAACTTAAGCATTACCATACTTTCGCTAAGTCGCATGTACTAAGGAATATATGCAATTAGCCCCCGAGGTAGGCCTTACGGACTTCTTCACTGGCTGCTAATTTTTTAGAGTCTCCGGAAAGCACAATTTTACCTGTCTCAAGCACATAGGCCCTATTTGCTACCGAAAGAGCCATGTGCGCATTCTGTTCCACAAGTAAGATGGTTGTCCCACTAGCATTGATCTCCTTAATGATCGAAAATATTTGTTTTACCAAAATAGGAGCTAAACCCATTGAAGGCTCATCAAGAAGAAGCAGCTGAGGTTTGGACATCAGAGCTCGCCCCATGGCCAACATTTGTTGTTCTCCACCAGACAAGGTACCCGATATTTGACTATTACGTTCTAAAAGACGTGGGAACAACTCGTAGACCCGTTTCATGTCTTGCTTAATTCCTGCCTTATCCTTACGCAAAAAAGCACCTAGTTCTAAGTTTTCGATAACAGTCATATTAGCAAACACATGTCGCCCTTCCGGAACTTGGGATATTCCTTTGGCTACAATTGATTGAGGGGCAACACTTGCCATATTTTCACCTTTAAATGTAATCTTACCCGTTTTGGGGCGCAATAATCCTGAGATTGTCTTAAGACTTGTGCTTTTTCCTGCGCCATTTGAGCCGATCAGGGTTACGATTTCTCCCTGATTAACCTCGAAGGAGATCCCTTTCAGGGCATGAATGGCACCGTAGTATACATTAACATCTTCAAGTACAAGCATCAGACAACCTCCTCCCCTAAATAAGCCTCAATGACTTTGGGATTGCTCTTAATCTCTTCTGGTGTACCTTGCGCAATAATCATTCCATAATCCAAAACATAGATCCTTTCACAGACGCCCATTACTAAGGACATATCATGTTCAATCAAGAGAATCGTTAGCTTAAACTGCTCCCTAATCCAACGAATGAGATTCATTAGGTCATGTGTTTCTTGGGGATTCATACCCGCTGCTGGTTCATCAAGCAATAAAAGTTTGGGGTCCGTAGCGAGAGCACGAGCGATCTCCAAGCGACGTTGTTCTCCATAAGGTAAATTTTTAGCCGTCTCTTCCGCTTTATCTTCAAGGTTAAATATCTTTAGTAGCTCTATACCTTTGCGCTGCATTTCTTCTTCACCCGAGTAATAGCTAGGAAGACGAAACAATGCACTAGTCATGCTGTAGGAAGTACGTTGATGATAAGCAATTTTTACATTATCGATGACACTCAAATCACTAAACAAACGGATATTTTGAAACGTTCGCGCCATCCCCCGTTGGGTGACTTGATATGGTTTAAGCCCACTCACATCTTTGTCCAGAAACGTCATTTTTCCTTCAGTCTTATCATAAACCCCTGTGAGTAAATTGAAAACCGTGGTTTTTCCTGCTCCGTTTGGGCCAATCAGACCGATCAGTTCTCCTTGGTTAATCTCAACATTTAAATTCGAAACCGCTTTTAAACCACCAAAAGACTTAGAGAGATTTTCAATTTTTAGAAGCGGCATTATTCTCACTCTTCTTTCCCAGGAAATTTAAGCTAAACTCTTTCGTCCCCATTATTCCGGTCGGTCTAAAGATCATCATTAAGACTAATAACACTGCCGTTATAATATTACGCCACTCCGGAACACCTGCTAAAAGTGCCGATGCCAAAGTCATGACAATGGCGCCCAAAATACCACCGGTCATACTTCCTAAGCCGCCGAGGACAATCATAACAAGAATGTTAAAGGACAGTAAAAAGTTGAAGGTCATAGGCTGAATAATATAAAAGTAATTCGCATAAATTCCGCCCGCCAGTCCGGCAAAGAAGGCTCCCATTGTAAATGCCATTACTTTGTATTTTGTCGTATTCACTCCCATGGATTCTGCGGCAATTTCATTTTCGCGAATAGAGATACATGCCCTACCATGCGTTGAGGTAACAAAATTCTTGATTAAAATGACACTCAATACCATTAATCCAAATGCCCATGTCCACGTTATTTTGCTTGGTAGGGTGAATCCTGCTGCCCCTCCGACATAGTCCGTGTTCAAGAAGATAATACGCACAATTTCTCCAAATCCTAAGGTTGCTATTGCAAGATAATCTCCTTTAAGACGCAGCGTAGGTAATCCGACCAAAAAGCCAGCCAACGCCGACACAATCGCTCCAGCCAGAAGTCCCAAAAATAAGGGACCGTGCTGAATAGCCGTGACAATCGCCGAAATATAGGCCCCTATGGCCATAAACCCAGCATGTCCAATAGAAAATTGACCTGTTATACCATTAATCAAATTCAGACTGGTAGCGAGGATAATATAAATACATATTTGGATTAAAGTCAGCTTATAGAAAGGAGGCATGATATCAAATACGATCAGCCCTTGAACAACTGCATATAACAGAACAATTCCCAAGAGTGACAACACATTTTTGCGGTTGAACCAGTTGCGCATTTTCTTCACCTACACTTTCTCACGTATATTTTTACCAAAGAGTCCACTTGGTTTAATAATAAGCACAAGAATCAAAATGAGAAAGGCAACTGCATCCCGCCAAGTTGAAGCACCAAAGCCGCTTACAATTGATTCAATCAAGCCTAACATTAATCCTCCGACCATTGCACCAGGTATAATCCCGATTCCCCCAAGTACAGCGGCCACGAAGGCCTTCAAACCAGGAATAATCCCCATCAAAGGGTCGATGGTATTGAAGTAGACGCCCATCAGTACACCCGCTGCAGCAGCTAATGCTGAACCTATTGCAAACGTAAAGGATATAATATTATTTGTGTTTATTCCCATCAGTAACGCAGCCTCTTTGTCGAAGGATACAGCACGCATGGCTTTGCCCACTTTCGTGTATTGAACCGTAAAATGCAAGAGGCCCATGAGCACAACTGCGGTTATAAGCATTACAATGTCTCCGTATTTGAAGTAAACACCGCCTACATTGTACATTGTTTCTGGAAAGACTGGAGGATAGGTGCGCACTTGTGCCGTAACAAGTAACATGCCACCATACTCTAAGAATAACGAAACACCGATCGCGGTAATTAACGCTGCAATGCGGGTTGCGTTTCGCAAGGGTTTATAAGCAATTCGTTCAATTAAAACCCCTAGTAAGGCACAAGAAACCATTGAAAAGAGCAGTGCGGGCAAAAAGGACAAATGCAAGACCGTTATGGCAAACCAGCCTGAATAGGCCCCTACCATCATTATGTCACCATGCGCAAAGTTAATCAGTTTGATGATACCATAAACCATCGTGTAGCCCAAGGCAATGAGTGCATAGATGCTTCCTAAAGATAATCCATTAATAATTTGCTGAAATATCTGGGTGATACTACTCAAAAAAATTCACTCCCTTTTCTGCTAGCCTTTCCAATGTAGAAGAGAGAGGGTGAAAACTGTCCCCTCCCTCTCTATGTTTACATAACTAGTCGTCATGCCTACGAATAGGCCACATAGATGCCCAATTTATCACTGAGGAGCAACGCGAGTCACGAACACTGGTTTACCGTCTTTATTTGCAATGATAACTGCACTCTTCTGTGGGTTATGCGTTTTAGGATCAATGGTAATCTCTCCGCCTACGCCTTTAAACCCTTTCATATTCTCTAAAGCAGTACGAATTTTTTCTGAATCGGTACTTTTTGCATCATCAATAGCTTTTACTAGAAGATTTGCCGCATCATAGCCCAAAGCTGCCATGGCATTCGGAGCACTATTAAATTTCGCTTTGTAATCACTTACAAACGTAGCCAATGCAGGATCATCTGTTGCCACGTGATCAACATAGAAAGTATTGTTCAGCACATCACTATTTCCTGCAATATTAAAGAGCTGTGGATCGTCCCAGCCATCTCCACCCATAAATGGCATCTTCATACCCAATTCACGCGCTTGCTTAACAATTAGACCCACTTCTTGATAATAGCCTGGTAACCAAACCATATCAGGATTTTCAGCTTTTATTCGGGTTAAAATCGAGCGGAAATCTTTATCACTTCCAGCGACATATTGCTCGGTTCCAGTAATCGTGCCATTTCCTTTTTTAAAATTAGTTACAAAAGAGTCTGCTAAGCCTTTAGAATAGTCACTTTTCTGGTCAATAATTACGGCTGCAGTTTTGGCTTTTAAATTATTCAAAGAGAAATTAGCCGCCAC
>JAJYAS010000093.1 GCA_021779415.1 Bacillota bacterium | reverse complement strand
GGTGATGATCCTTATCCCTGCTAGATCAGTGATATCGTCTAGCTTTGTATACTTATCATCTTCACGGTTCACTTTGCGTCTAAGGCTTTCCCGACTCTTAACCCGTGAGGTAATAGAATGAACTCGGATCTCCTTTATCACGAGAATACCTTTCAATAAATTGGCGACAACGGGGGTAAAATCTTCGTATATCGGATAATGTTGATCAAAGTCGGTCAGAATCTCAGCCGAACGTTTATTATCCATATCAGGCTCCTTCTTAGCTAATGATAAATTCAGTATCCCTAAATCTGTTAAGCTTTGTCACGACTATATTATCCAATAGAATACCATGATACGCTGAAATTGAGAAACGAATCTTGGTATATGATGCGGGCATAAGCCTATGGAATAGGGGGAAGCAGAATGACCAAGTGTGTGTTTTGTACTCTGTCAGCGACAGATATCTTAGTTGAAAACGAAAACTGCGAAGTTATCCAAAACATGCCTAGATAAGGGAAAAAAACCTTATCTAGGCAATACTTTTGAGCTTTCCAAATACTTACCTTTTGTTTCCAGTCATGTCGCTAAATAAACACCTGTAATTACGATGGTGGCCCCAGCAACGCTTTGCAGTGTTTGCGTTTGTCTACCAATGCCACGGATACCAATAACATGGATAACAACATCTAAAAAGCCTACCACGACAGTACCATGAATACATATTGTCATCTCCTTTCATCTAAGATGATAGAAGATAAGAATTATAGGATAGTTTATGTAATATGTCCAAGCATTGTGACAAAAAGTTGTAAGCAAATCAGTTCCGCCCCGTTGGATACAATGTCGGGGTTAATGTAGGAGGCGCCGCTGGGCAGACCTAAGGTATCGGATTTAGCAAACCGGTGCTTTTATATTTACTGTCAAAGGATCCACCTGTGGCGTTCACTTCTACCGTATTGTCAGATAACAACGGTAGAGGAGCGACCTTAAGTGATTTTAGGGTCGCTCCTCTACAAACTTTTGTCTGTCTCCTGTGTTATCTTAAGAATATAACATGATTGATAAATAGGGAGGAGGAAGGATTGAGACGTAATATAAGAACTTCTTAGTTCCTGATAAGGCCAAAATGGCTTATCTCATGGTGAAGCTAACTGCTCTAGAATTGGTCGACACAAAAAGGTTAACACAAACCTATCTTTTATAATCGACCGAAGTAGAAGTAGGGCGTTTTTTAGAACGGCATGGTTATAGATCTTTGGAATATTTTAACGATCTAGGCAGGAAATTGAAGAAAAATGTGGAACGTCTAATCGTAGTTTGTGGCTCGGAAAATGATTAAACGTAACGAATTGCTAATAAAAGTGGTAAATGTCTTATAACGATTGTCATAGAAAATCCATGGAAACTATTAGCGAGTCACACTGATTAATTTATTCCAAAAGTATAAATTAAAGGTTGGTTAAAAATGAATGCAGAGCTTATGGCACATGTACGCCAGAAAGATGATAGCACTTGGGCTCCTCCTCACAAACTATCAGCACATTTAGAAGGTACAGCGAGGATGGCAGAGGTTAATGCGGCTAAGTTTCACTCCGGAGATTGGGGCAAAGCAGCAGGATTGGCTCATGATGCAGGTAAAGGAAGAATAATGTGGCAGAAGTATCTCCAAGTGAAAAGTGGATACGATGAAGAAGCACATTTAGAAGGTAAACGAGGTAAAATACCGCATGCTATTCACGGGGCTAAATTAGTAGAAGATTTGTTCGGCAAAGGTTTTGGAAGATTCCTGGCATATTGTATTGCTGGGCATCATGCTGGACTACCGAATTGGTCGGGTTCGGAGGGAGCTGGACGAGCGTCGCTTCAGTTTCAGCAATCACAAGTGAAGGATCTGGAAACTATAGATCCGGGCATTATTAATAATCTACGATCCGCAAAGCCAACGATTCCGCCCTGGAGATTTGATAAAGGGCTGGATGTTTCCCTGTGGATAAGAATGCTGTACTCAAGTTTAGTCGATGCTGATTTTCTAGATACAGAGTCTTATATGAACCAGGACCAGGGTGCTGCTAGGGGCGGTTACAGTTCCATGTCTGAACTCCTGGATCGATTGAATCAGTATAATAAGCAATTAGATGAAACATGTGAAGATACAAAAGTCAATGAGATCAGACGATCTATTCGTACAAAATGTGTGCAGATGGCGAGCGATGATCAAGGGATTTTTTCTCTTTCAGTACCGACTGGTGGAGGGAAAACATTGTCTAGTCTTGCTTTTGCTCTGGAACATGCCAAAACGCATCATCTCGATCGAATTATCTATGTGATACCGTATACAAGTATTATTGAACAAAATGCCGATGTTTTTCGTAGGGCAGTCGGCAAAGATCAGGTTATAGAACATCATTCCAGTCTAGAGGAAAATGACTCGACACCAAAATCTCGGTTAGCATCAGAAAACTGGGATGCTCCGATAATTGTGACGACTTCCGTGCAATTTTTTGAATCTCTTTTTGCAGCAAAGTCCAGCCGTTGTCGTAAGTTGCATAATATTGCGAAAAGTGTAGTTATCTTGGATGAAGCCCAGTTGGTGCCCGTCGATTTTTTGACTCCAATTCTTAAAGCAATGCAACTTCTTGTCGATCATTATCAGGTCAGTTTTGTCATTTCCACAGCAACACAGCCAGCCTTTAAGGAACGCACAGTTGGGGAAAAACCATTCCCAGGGTTGAAAGATATCAAGGAGATAATGGGCGGTGCTAAAGCAGTGACGGCACTTTATCAATCGTTAGAACGGTGTCACGTGGAATTTCCAGAGGACCTACATAGCCTTTCAAGTTGGGAGGAAATAGCGGAAGAGTTGACACAATACGATCAGGTTTTATGTGTTGTTTCTGACCGTAAAAGTTGTCGTGAATTACATGAATTGATGCCTAAAGGGACCTTTCATTTGTCAGCTTTGATGTGTGGACAGCATCGCAGTGAAATCATTAAAACGATCAAGCAAAAATTAAAAGACGGAGAGCTCATTCGGGTGATTAGTACGCAGCTTGTGGAAGCAGGTGTCGATTTAGATTTTCCGGTCGTCTATAGAGCCCTTGCGGGCTTAGACTCAATCGCCCAAGCAGCAGGACGATGTAATCGAGAAGGTAAACTGCCGGAAAAGGGAAGAGTGGTCGTTTTTAATCCGCCCAAAAAACCGCCTATAGGGATGCTGAGAAAAGCGGCAGACACCACCCGTAGTCTTGTTTCGTTGAATGAGCCAGATCCCTTAAGCTATGAAATGTTTGAAAAATATTTCGCAGAATTATATTGGAAAGCCAATTCTTTAGATACAAAGAATATTGTAGACTTGCTCGATCCTCGCCACAACGATTCACATGAATGTAGCATTAATTTTCGGACAGCGGCGGAAAAATTTCATATTATTGACGAATCCCAGCAGAAGACCATTTTAGTTCGTTTTGGAGAAGGAGAGAGATTAATCGATTTATTGAAAGCAAAAGGACCGGATCGCTGGATATTGAGAAAACTTCAAAGATATACGGTGAATGTTTATAATCATGAGTTTAATCAATTGAGACAGCGGGGTTCGATCGAAGAAATATCACCGGAAATATTTGCACTAGCGACGAACTTCGATTATTCCGTCGATACAGGGCTTTTAGTTGATGAAACCCCATTTAATCCTGAACAGTTTATTCTTTAGAAAGGAGTTGATAACGTTGCACAACTGGTGTTTAGAAGTATGGGGTGATTATGCCTGCTTTACGCGTCCAGAAATGAAAGTGGAACGAGTGAGCTATGATGTCATGACACCCTCAGCAGCCAGGGCTATTTTTGAATCAATTTTATGGAAGCCCGCTATTCAGTGGCATGTTACGAAAATTGAAGTGCTTAATCCGATCAAATGGGTTTCCGTCCGAAGAAATGAGGTTGGCAAGACAGTATCGACACCAACGGCAAACCAAATGGCGGGCGTGCTTGGCTCTCCCATGGGCATTTTTATCGAAGAGGAACGACAGCAACGTGCAGGGCTATTTTTACGAGATGTCAGGTATCGTATTTATGGATACTTTGACTTTATCCCTATGGACAACCGATTAACGAACAGATCGAGTTCACCTGAATTTTGGGCGGACGAACAAGAGCCTACTGAATTAGCTCGGTTCGATGAAACCGAAGCAAAGTATGCAGCGATGTTCGAAAGGCGGGCAAAAAAAGGCCAGTGTTTTCATCGCCCCTATTTAGGTTGTCGTGAGTTTGCCTGCGATTTCAGATTGATTAGTAAATTGGATGAGGAATTAGTGAAACCAATCAGTGAGACGCGGGATTTAGGGTTTATGCTGTATGACTTGGATTTTGGACAAAACGCCAACGAACCGCCACCGTTATTTTTTAGGGCGCAAATCAATCATGGGGTCTTGAATACTGACCGGAGGGAAGTGGAGGTGATGGGATGATTTTACAGGCACTGAAGGAGTATTATGATCGGAAAGCTGATGATCCAGAAAGTGATATTGCCCCTGAGGGCTTTGAGAAAAAAGAGTTACAGTTTTTAATCGTTATTACTAAAAACGGGGAATTCATTAACATCGAAGACACGAGGGAGAGAATTGGAAATAAGTTAGTCGCAAAAACCTTTTTACTTCCAAGGTCAGTAGGGAGAGCTGGTAGTAGGGCTTATGAAACAACATTTTTACTGTGGGATCACATCGGGTACTTACTCGGACTACCCACTTCAGATAAGAAATCAAGCAAACAACATCAAACTTGGCTCAAAGCCTTAGAGGAACTACCGCAAGAGGTAGCAGGTGATATAGGAGTTCAGGCTATCCTTAACTTTTACCAGAAAAACGAGATTACTAAGGCTATCGCCTCCCCCCAGATTCAGGAATGCTTAAAAGCTCCGCAATGTAATATGACCTTTCGCTTGGTATCGGATATACCTATACCCTGTCGAGAGAAAGTTCGAGAATTTGTTAGAGATAACTTGAAACCAGTTGGGTCGGAAGATAATGATGAAGGAACTAATCAAAGCCTAAAAACAGGAATATGTCTCGTTACAGGTCAAAGTGGTGTTATTGCACGAACCCATAGCAGAACCTCGATTGACAAAGATACCAAGTGCTTGGTCGGAATTCAAAGAAATAGTGGCTATGATTCTTACGGGAAAGAGCAAGGTTATAATGCACCCATCATACAATCGACAGAATTTGCTTATGTTACAGCGCTCAATACTTTACTTAAGACAAAGAATCAACGAATTCAGATCGGCGATGCTTCGACGGTATTTTGGTCAAAGAAAGAATCATTATTTGAATCAGATTTCTCACTACTTTTTAAGGAGCCTGAAAAAGATGATCCTGATGCAGGAATTCAAAGAGTAAAAACGTTATTCGAATCTGTGAATAGTGGTGCCTACGGGGAAGATGATCGCAATAATCAATTTTATATTTTAGGACTATCACCTAATGCCGCAAGAATCTCCATCCGTTTTTGGAAGGTCGGGACTATTTCGGAATTTTCGTTTAAGATCAAACAATATTTTGAGGATTTTGCTATCATTAAACCACCCAAGGAGCCAGAATACTATTCTATTTGGCGTATTTTGGTGAATATCGCAACCCAAGACAAGAGCGAAAATATCCCACCTAATCTTGCGGGTGATTTTATGCGCTCAATCTTGGAGGGAACGCCTTACCCTGCCACCTTGATGCAGGCAGTCCTGCGGCGGATTCGCAGTGACACAGAAAATCGAGTTAAACCCATTCGAGCCGCCTTGATTAAGGCCTATTTTAACCGTTATTATCGTTTCCATCCTAACCAGAACTATAAGGAGGTCAATATGGAGTTAGACATGAATCAACCATCCGTTGGTTACCAGCTTGGGAGATTATTTGCTACCTTAGAAAAAATTCAAGAAGAGGCTAACCCGGGGATTAATGCAACGATTCGGGAGCGGTTTTACGGGTCAGCCTGCGCAACACCAGTCATCGTATTTGCAAATTTGCTTCGTCTAAAGAACCATCACCTTGCCAAGCTTGAAAACAAAGGACGAGTGGTGAATTTTGAGAGATTGCTCGGTGAAATCATGGGACATTTAAGGGATTTTCCTGCACATCTTGATTTACATGAACAAGGGCTATTCGCTATTGGTTATTATCATCAACGGCAAGCATTTTTCACCTTTAAACATATTGCTGAGACTGAATCAAACCAAGTATAGAAGTAAAAGTGAGAAAGGAAGTAGATAATCATGAGTAAAGGTATATCTGTTCAAAAACGTTATGATTTCGTCATACTTTTTGATGTGAAGGACGGTAATCCCAATGGGGATCCCGATGCAGGAAATTTACCAAGGGTGGATGCTGAGACAGGGCATGGTCTGGTTACAGATGTTTGTTTAAAGCGGAAAGTAAGAAACTATGTGGGGCTAAAGATGGAAGAACAAGCTCCCTATGGAATCTTCATAAAAGAAAAGTCAGTATTAAACAATACGATAGAGCAGGCTTATATCAGCCTAGATATTAATTTGAATGAGGCACCAAGCGATTTAGGGGATGGAAAAAAACGCAATAAAGCTGGACAAGGTCAAGGTAAAGAAGTTGATCGCGCTAAGCAGTTTATGTGTCAAAACTTTTTTGATATAAGAACATTTGGTGCTGTTCTATCAACGGGAGCAAATGCAGGACAAGTTCGCGGTCCAGTGCAGTTGACCTTCGCACGGTCTGTTGACCCGATTGTTTCACTTGAACACAGCATCACGCGCATGGCTGTTGCAACTGAAGCAGAAGCAGAAAAACAAGGGGGCGATAACCGCACAATGGGGCGAAAGTTTACCGTTCCCTATGGTCTTTACCGGGCACATGGTTTCATTTCAGCACCACTTGCCATACAGACCGGTTTTACAGAAGATGATTTGGAACTTCTCTGGGAAGCACTTGGAACGATGTTCGAACATGACCGCTCTGCTGCGCGTGGTTTAATGGGTACTAGAAAACTCATCATTTTTGAACACTCGTCTAAAATGGGTGATGCGCCAGTTCAACAACTTTTTGATGCAGTTACGGTAAAGCGAAAGGACGAAAGTAAGCCAGCGAGAGATTTCAGTGACTACATTGTTTCGATTGAGAAAGATAAGATTCCCCAACGCATTACGTTGATTGAGAAATAATATGATAAGCCTTTATCAGGAAGATGACTTTCTCATGCTCTCAGGTATTCAACATATGGCGTTTTGCGAGCGGCAGTGGGCGCTTATCCATATTGAACAGGCTTGGGCAGAAAATGTTCGTACCATTGAAGGGAAACACCTTCATGAGCGCACCGATGATCCGTTTGAGGATGAAACCCGTAAAGATATCAGGGTGGTCAGGGCGATGCCGCTTGTATCTCATAAACTGGGTTTTCGCGGCATAGCCGATGTCGTTGAATTTAATAGAATGGAAGATGCCCTGGAGGGGATTACGGTGCGGCTTAACAAGCGGAAGGGATGGTGGCGACCTTATCCAGTAGAATATAAGCGTGGACGAGCAAAACCAGATGATCGTGACGCGGTTCAACTTTGCGCTCAAGCGATAGCCTTGGAAGAAATGTTGAAGGTTTCGATTGATGCAGGGTATCTCTTTTATGGTCAGACTAGACGTAGGGAAACCATCGTAATTGATCGATCATTGCGTGTAAGGGTCGAAGAACTGTCTGAAAAAATGCATAAAATGATGTCGGAAGGAACTACCCCGAAAGCGCAGAAAGGTAAGCATTGTTCTTTGTGTTCACTGATAGAAATATGCCAGCCAAACCTCACCAGTCGCAAGCACTCTGTTAAGGAATATTTGGCGCGAATGAATGATTGGGAGGTGAAGGATTTTTGAGAAAGCTTCTGAATACTCTTTATGTAACGATGCCAGATGCATACTTAGCACGTGATGGGGAGAATGTTCTAATTAAAACGGAAAATGAAATCAAATTCCGTGTTCCGGTTCATAATTTAGAGGGAATAGTTTGTTTTGGTTTTGCCGGAGCAAGCCCAGGGCTAATGCATCTGTGTTGCGAAAGAGGTGTAGCACTGTCGTTCCTTACAGAATATGGAAAGTTCATAGGGCGTATTACGGGTAAAGTTTCTGGTAATATCTTGTTAAGGAAAAAACAGTATCGGTGGACAGAAAACGATGGCATAACTGTAAGATTAGCAAAGCGTTTTATTTTGGCAAAAATAATTAATGGTAGAGCTGTTTTACATCGAGCGGTACGGGACCATCCGCAGGCGGTCGATACTGATCTGTTATCAGATATTATGAAGAATATGGCTATAATGGCCAAAAGATTAGATAAAACAGACGATTTAAATGTAGTAAGAGGATTGGAAGGACAGGCAGCAAATTTGTATTTTACTGGGTTCAATCAATTGATACTTAACCAAAAAGAAGCATTTTTTATGCCAGGAAGAAACAGACGTCCACCATTAGATCGGATAAATGCATTGTTATCTTTTTTATATACTTTATTAAGTCATGAAGTTGTTGCTGCGCTAGAGAGTGTTGGGCTTGATCCGCAAGCAGGTTTTTTACATCGGGACAGACCAGGCAGGCAAAGTCTTGCACTGGATGTAATGGAAGAACTTAGACCTCATTTTGCGGATAGGCTCGCTGTGACACTCATAAATCGTAACCAGATTGATCCAAGTGGGTTTGTTATTAAAGAGAATGGTGCCGTCATAATGGACGATAAGACTAGAAAGGAGTTGCTCATAGCCTGGCAGAAACGTAAGCAAGAAGAAATTATGCATCCATTTTTGGAGGAGAAAGTATCTTTGGGATTGGTACCTTATATTCAGGCTATGCTTCTTGCAAGGCATATCAGAGGTGATCTTGAAGATTATCCACCGTTTTTCTGGAAGTGAGGGATACTAGATGATGGTATTGGTTACTTATGATGTAAACGTAACGAGTGATTCAGGGAAGAAACGTTTACGTAAAGTTGCTAAACAATGTCAGAACTATGGACAGAGAGTACAAAATTCCGTATTTGAATGTTTGGTAGACCCCACACAGTATGCTGAATTAAAACATCGTTTAGAGAGTATCGTAGATCCGAATACGGATAGTTTGCGCTATTATTTGCTGGGCAGCAACTGGAAAAAGCACGTGCAACATTATGGAGCAAAGGAAGCTTATGACCCTGAAGGTATTCTAATTCTGGATGCGAACCTATAGCGGTCATTGATTTACTAGTAGTTTCGCATTGCTTAAATATCAAGGGGTAATGGATTTTTTATCTATTTCATTGGATAATTTATCTGGTTAAAAATAGGTTTCGCAAAACAAAGTTCTGTAAGGCTTTGTTCTTAAAGCTTTATTTA
>JAJYAS010000092.1 GCA_021779415.1 Bacillota bacterium | reverse complement strand
TTCAAGATTTTCAGGGATAAATAAAAACCGACTTCTTTTTATGTTTTCTAACGCAGCTTCTTTAACCTGTTCCAATGTCTTACCTGCTTTTGCCGCTTTTGCTGCCATGATGACAGCAAAGCCAAGCTGCATACAGTTAGACCTAGAATCAACAATCTCAATTTTTGCCTTATCATACTTTTCTAAAACTAATTCTTTTGCAAGTTGGCCAGTGGTTAAAGTTCCGCTCATGTCAGAAGACAAGAAAACGCAACATAGACTATCGCCCATCTCTACTACACTTATCATTTCATTATACAATTCCCCAGCTGAAGGCTGTGAGGATGTTGGAATTCCTTTTAAAGTCATCATTTTATAAAACAGATCGTTATCTATATCAACTTCCCTCATGCTGTCCTTACCAAAGGAAAGACTTAACGACACCATCCTGATATTTAACTCATTTCTAATATCCTCGTTCAGGTAGCTTGTGCTATCTGTTAAAATTTGTACAGCCATACTTTGTCTCTCTTTTCATTTCTTGCCTATCTGCTACTCCAACAGCTATAGGCATAGTTTTTTATTCCTATTTTAATCGATTACGATCCGTTCTGTCTATGTAATTTGAACGTTGTTCGATCGTCATCTTACCTGCGCCTTAACCCCCACTTGAAGGACTGAGTAAAGCCAACTCATCACCTTCTTTGAGTACCACAGAAAAACGCTTATTCCCACTGATGTGTTGTTTATTGACAAACATAATTACCTGCATTAACTGCTGTTCCTGGATGTTGGGGCAGCTTTGCATGACCTCATTTAACACTTGTCTCACAGTACCTTCTTTTAAACATAACTGTCTTATTTCGCTGTCAACACTAATCAACCCAAAAAACTTGACAGTAATCATACGCAATAATCTTCCAAACCAAGCTTTTTCAGTCTGCGTTTTGTTGGCACACCCTGTTCATCCCAGCCTCTGATTTTGTAGTAGTCTTTAATCATTTCTTGCAGTTGAACCTTACTGTCAGCATCCTCTGCCCTTTGAAGTTCACTGGTAAGCCTCTTTGGCAGTGTATCGTCACTACCCTTAAGTCCTTGTCTAAGGTTAATAATCCTTTCTAGATTGTAGCCCCTTTCACCTGTCTTGATATAACTTCCAATCGTCGTTTTAAAGCCTGTCACTGATTTAATCGAATATGGATGTGGTAATATACCCTTGTTATTAAAGCTCATTAACCAAGTATGATTATGCAAAAAGCCCACTAACCCACCAAAAGAAGGTATAGCCTTGTTAATAAATCTTACAAGACTATTATTTGGGTTATTTACCAATACTTGCGGTAATAACGAATACGTGGTAAATAGACAGGTACCACCGGCTGATACTACCTCCATTAAATCTTGAAAGAAGATGGTATAGGCAGCTTTTCCCCTGGCAATCTTTCCACTAACGTTCAGTCCCAGCCCTTCAAGCACGACAAGGTAACCTCCGTTTAAATGACAACCCCCTCTGTTTGCGGTTGCATAACCTAATCCCATTCCCTGTGCGGCACGTGGTTCGTAAGCAGCAATTTCAAGTCCCTTGACATTCATCGCAAAGTCACGACCGCCATATTTATCTGAAATACGTTTTGTCCCTTCTGCCAATTCATCACCAATTCCTTGACGAGTTGCTACTTTTTTAACTAATTCCTCCAGACATGAGGAGTCGCCAAAGGTCAAACCATTCTTCCATAAGCCTTTCTCATTGAGCTCCATAGCAAAACCAACACAACTGCCAAAGCTAATGGTATCAAGCCCATACTCGTCGCATAGATGATTGAGGTTTAAGATACTTTGCAGATCATTGTTAAGCAAATTACTGCCAAGCAAGCCCAATGTTTCTACCTCAGGTCCTTTAACCTCTTTTCCATAGGCTTTAACCATCCTGCCACACTGAATTGGACAAGTTGCACAGCCCTTGTTTTTAATTAAATAATCTTGCCTTAATGTTTCACCATTAATCGTTTCAAAGTCGTCATAACTACCCTTTGAATAATTCTTTGTAGCAAGAAGATTGCGATAATTCATCATACTCACAAGGGACGCAGTTCCAAGCTTTGGCAACTGTTCGCCAGTGAGTATATGCGTTCTCAGGCTTTTAATCCAGGTCAATTTGTTGTTTTTAAAATTTTCCTTAGCAAAAGTTTTAATGCTTTCCTTTCCACTCGCAATAACCCCTTTAAGATTCTTGAAGCCAAACACAGCCCCAACTCCGCCACGCCCTGCAGCACGCTCCTCACTGATCACAGCAGCATACCTGACCATATTTTCGCCAGCAATCCCTATAACAAACTTACCTATGTCTTTTCCACCCAAGAGTTCTTGTACTTCACTAGTATTTTTACCCCATAAATGTGCGGCATTTTTAATTAGAATTTCTTCATTTGTAATCTCAATATATACTTTTTCTTTGCTTTTTCCGCAAATAACCAGTCCATCGTAACCCGCACGCCTAAGGTGCAATCCAAAGTTTCCACCGCAATTTGAAGAAACCAACAGACCTGTCAAAGGTGAAATTGTAGACACATTAAACCTAGACGAAGATGGCGATGTAGAACCAGTAAGAGGGGAAGTAGTGATGACAATAATGTTTTCCTCAGAAAAAGCTTCCACCTTGATTTTAAAAGAATCATAAATAATCTTTGCAGCCAGCGTTTTGCCTCCCAAAAACATTTCTCTATCCTTATCGGATACAGGGTAGTCATCAACTGTACCACTGCTTAGATTTATCTTAGCAATTTTTCCAGCATACCCAAACATAATAGCTCTACTCCTTAATCTTATGATAAATATTAAACATATCCTCTTTAGACATAATCTTTGGCACAGGATAAAGTGGGTTGGCTTCTGAAAAAGCACGTTTTACCATCAAAGGAATATCGCTCTCAACAATACCTTTGAACTTTTTTGGAATGTTCATACTTTCATTGAGTTTCTTTATTGCATCTATGAATTTCATTGCCTTTTGTTCATTGTTATCGGTCGGTGCACTTATACCTACCAAATCAGCTAATTCTGCCAAAGGTATGTGCACTGACTTCCCATAATACTCTAGGATATAAGGTAGGATAATGGCATTAGCTAGTCCGTGAGGAGCGGAGTAAAATCCGCCAAGCGTATGTGCAATGGCATGTACATTACCAACATAGGCACGGGTGAATGCTAGTCCTGCCAAAAATGAAGCCTTCTGCATATTCGCACGTGCGACAAGGTTTGTGCCATTAGAATATGCCTCAAAAAGGTTTTCAAAAATCAACTTTGTCGCCTCTCTGCTCTGCTGTCGTGTCTGTTTTGTGTTACTTTTGCCAATGTATGCCTCAATCGCATGCGTTAAGGCGTCAATCCCTGTTGTCGAAGTAATATGGAGAGGTAGATTTACTGTAAGCACTGGATCAAGGATAGCATAATGTGGAATAAGCGAAGTATCATTAATAGCATATTTTTCATGCGTCTTGCTGTCGGTTATAACTGCCGCAATTGTCGTTTCACTCCCTGTGCCGGATGTTGTTGGTATGGCAAATAGCGGAGGGATCTTTTTCATAACTTTTAATACGCCTTTCATCTGAGAAATACTCTTAGTTGGTCTTGCTACACGTGCACCCACACCCTTTGCGCAATCCATTGGCGAACCGCCACCAAAAGCAACAATACCTTTGCAATTGTTTGCTAAGTACATCTGCAATGCTTCCTCAATGTTATCAATGGTTGGGTTTGGAACAGTTTTGTCATACACAACAAAGTCTACGTCCTCATCACTTAAGCCTTTAAGCAGTCCGTCCATAAGTCCAAGTGAGGCAATAACCCTGTCAGTTACTATCAAGACACTGTCAATACTCTTGCTTTTTATTAGCTTTGGCAGTTTGTTTAAGCTGCTTTCTCCTTGGGTTAACTCTGGCCTACGCCAGGGCAATATGTAAGAAACCAATTTGCATACATTTTGATAAATCCGGCAATACAATTCATACATATAAAAAACCCCTCTTTTTATTTTACCGTTAAAAAATTTATAAGGTCTACTTCAGATATTCCTACCTTATGTAAATCTTTCACTAATAGTTATGCGGTTCCTTTGGAATTCTTCTAGTTTTTCGAGATTTTTTTGGTCACTAAATTGGCAATCTTTCTAGCATTTAAGTCTACATGATTCACTATATGAGTATCTAATTTATGTTGCATAGCCATATTGGTCATAATTTCCAATGTTTGAACAACATCTAATCCGGATCTATACGGTCTGTCCTCAGTTAATGCGCAGAATACATCCGCTACAGTGATAATCCGAGCCCCCAGACTAATTTTATCCATTGTTAGCTTGAATGGGTAACCCTGAGCATCCAATGATTCATGGTGCTGTGAGACCCATGTTGCAATGTGATTGAATCCCTCAATTTGTTCAAGTATGCGAAAACTATAATAAGGATGTTGTTTGATAAGATCAAATTCCTTTTCTGAGAGCTTTCCTGGTTTAGTCAGGATTGCATTAGGAACCGCCAGTTTTCCCAAATCGTGAAGCAACCCCGCCAGATAGAACATTTTAATCTCTTCTTGATTATATCCATGTATTTTTGCTAAAGCACTCGACACAATTGCCACATTCTTCGAATGATTTACAGTGAAAGGAGATGTCTCATCTACAATGTTTGAAAAGATCTCAGCAATTTGAATAAGATCATCGCTATCAAACATTAATTTTCCTAGAAAGTCGAGCTCGTTTAAAAATCCTTGATGATAACTTGAATTTACTATATCTAACCAAAAACTCTCTGTTTTTGCCAGATGCTTTACCACTTGTATTAACTCAGGATCAAACATGTCTGGTTTCTCGATGTAATCCAATATCCTGTTACGTTGATTAAAGATGTGGTCGTTTTTATCAATAAGTACATCAATTCTGTCAGCAATATGAATTATTCTGCTTAGAAGCGGAATATCCTGGCCACTCAAGCCACTAGGATTACCCCCTGAGAATCGATCATGGTGGTACCTTATGGGAATTGAAAGTACGCTTAAATGTCTGGATCCTTTCAATACTTTATATCCTGCTTCAGCATGATTAAAGATGCCAGCTTGTTGATCATCATGCATGATTAAATGCTTCTCTTCCCAATTGGATGCAGCTCCTAAATCATGTAATAATGCTGAATACAATAGGGTTTGTAACGCATCCTGAGATAGTTGGAGTTGATGCGCTATGGAATTTGCAATTATTGCAGTTTCCAGATGATGTTTAGAAATTCCTTTACTGGTCAATTCAAGTGCTGAAGACATAGCTTTAATAAAACTGATAGGGTGGATTTTTAATATTGAGTGCAAATTTGTCCCCCCTTGTTATGTTATGGTTGATCTTCTCCCTTTACGGTATTTCTACACTTTTCCAAATTACCCTGCAATTCTACCATTGAATCACGAATTTTCTTATGCAAGGGTCAACTCAATTGGCACCAAAAATGGGCTATTCATTTCTGAATAGCCCATTTGATCTAGTGCGCTCCTTATTCGTCTCTCTCTTCACGATTTAATGTGCCTGGTAGTGATCCTTTGAAACATCATCAAGAGACCAACGCTAAGTCTATAGATTGAATCAATGTTGAGATTGTGTGCCGCCGTTGAATCAAAAAATACACTGAGCTTAGATTCTTGATCCTCTTCAGGTTTGGTGTAACAAATGAGCATTGGAAGCTTCGGAAGAGGGTGTAATACAAGCGAAATGTCAGAGGAGAAACTATTTTCAACTGGCTTACCACTAAAAATATAAATCATGTCCTCAATAAGATCCGGATTGGAATCAGTAAGTTGTTTTAAAGGTTTTTCAAACTTATGTTCGAAATATGAATTCCATATTGTCTCATGACTAAGTTCCCGAAACGGAACCCACTTTCCGGAAAGATCATTTCCTGCACTGCAAATAATATACTTGAGTAATGGTACCGTCACCCATTCATTGATATGGCAGGCAGATATAATAGTTCCCTCGGGATCAACCGTGAAATCCTTTCCAAGACACTTAATTGTCAACTTATTGCCAGAAAGCGTAGCCCCTAATCGTTTTACTGATGTAGAAAAATCTATTGTAACAATATCTCGTTTCAACGGTTCGAGTATTTGCTTCAGTTGCTCTTCAGGAGTCATTTGTCTGATAATTTTCCCCTCGAGTTCCTCAATCATTGAGCTCTCTAGATGAGGGCATTGATCGAGACGTTTTTGTCCTTTGATTACATCAGCGGCAAACGCCAGGCATGTCGCTACTCCACACAGTTTACAATTTGATTTTGGGAGTAACTTGTAAATTTCCAGAGGATTGTTAAGCTGTGGCATATGGAATTACCCCTTCCTGAAGAATAGTGGCATATCCTGTTTTCACATCCCACCACAGATCACTTAGAATTCCTTCTTGGTAATCCTTAATGAACTGGTGGAAGCTTATTATTCTATACTTCCCTTTAATTCGCTATGTGTTTGCAAAAAACCTACTACTGTTATAAACTTTTGACATAAAGAGCCCTTAGTTTTTAGCACATCTTTAATGAGCCCTAATAAAACTAAGACTATTCCGAATAGATTGGTTCCGCATTCACGAACAGGAGTATTCTATGTTAACCGCGAACATATGTATGATATTCTAGTGATTTGGTAACTTCTGTAGCAACTATCTAACCACAGAAATACAAGGGAGCTTATAATGCAAGATTTACGAAGTAATTCAACCACGCGCTTTAAGGCCTATTTTTTTGTGCTTCTTTCCTCTCTCATCTATGGTGGGAATGTCATTGCGGGTCGACTGATCGCCGGTCATGTGCCGCCTTTTACTTTATCCGCTATACGAGTAGTTTTAGGACTGATCATTCTATTACCAATAGCCTGGCCTCAGATAAAAAGGGCTCCGATACCCAACAAAATGGAATGGTTGCAATTGGGTATTATTAGCATCTTAGGAATTGTAATTCCTTACGTTGCATTACTCTTAGGATTACAGCAAACGACAGGGACTAATGCCTCCGTTGTTTTTGCAACCCTTCCAGCCGTGACAAATACACTGATATTTCTCCTTTATAAGGTAAAACCTACAAAATTCCAGACTCTGGGGATGCTTACATCCTTTCTGGGCTTAATGATCGTATTTACGCAGGGCTCACTGCTTCATTTACTCACTTTTAAATTAGGGATTGGTGAATTATACTTATTCATCAATGTATTATCTATCGGTTTATTCAATCTTTTAGGGCAGAACATCATGAAGAAGTTCTCCTCCCTTGTCACGAGTGTTTATGCCCTCATTTTCGCGGCGATTATGCTCATACCCATGGGTGCTTGGCAGCTAAAATCATCGGGATGGAATGTTTCTATGTCAGAATGGCTTATTATTTTCTACATGGGCTTCATGGCGGCTGGGGTGGCTTTTTTCCTCAATCTTTACGGCATCAATCAGATCGGAAGTAGCAAAACTTCGATTTTCAGCAATATGCAACATGTGTTTAGCGTTTCTTTAAGTATCCTGATTCTTAAAGAAACGTTGGCCCCCTATCATTGGATTGGCTTTACCTTAGTGATATCAGGAGTGATTCTTTCCTTATCAAAGTTCTTCCAGAAAGGGACTACTAATTCTTAAAGAAAACTTGAATACGCCAAGCCTTAATTGCACTGATGCTTGGAAAGTATATAATGTAAGTTTATACTTTCAATAGTATAAAAAAAGAAAAGCCACTCAATGAGTGGCTTTTACACTAATTTAAATCCCGCAAAGTTCCTCGAGAATTAATGGATACACGGCTCGAGACTAATCATCAACAAAGCTTTACCAAACTACTTATGAACATTGTAAACTAAATTTGTAGCCGATTCACCTTACACCTAAGCAAACAAAACTGAAAATATACATTTTGAGAAACTAAATGGTAAGGGGAGTAAATACTTTGACTTAAACTAAACTAATCTAGACAAATCCTCCATTATTTCTACTTGTATAAATTTGGGCATAATTGGGATTAACCTACTGAATTACCAAACGATCTACTTAAGTGACAATCTAAACTCACCTTCAAGAATCTGGACTGGAGTTCCTTACTTGAAAAACACGCTTAGAAAAACTAACCTTGACTAACCTAGACTGACAGACCTTATAAACCTAACTTGATACAGATCGACCTAACCTATTTGAGACGGACCAAATTTACTACCTAATCTAGCTAACTAACTAACAATTGAACTGACAATTCAAACCGACTTAAAAACCCAGACAAACTAAACTTAGAACAAATAAAGGAACTTTGCGGGAAAAGTTTCTTTCTTGAACCACAAAAGCCACCCTTCTAGGTGGTTCCAATTCTTCGATTCCAGCATTAGCTCAACTGATTGCCATGCTGAAGCTTCCGAATGAATCGAAACATTACCTAGCACAGACCAACAAGTTTCTTTAATCTGAATCATCTATCTTCTTATGCTTTAATTATAACGAAACTCAGCTCTTTGTCAAGTACTTGCGCCAAAATTTATTCCAATGCCGGGTCTTTGACACTTGCGCTTAATATAGAAATCTCTACAAGCCTTGAAAATAGGCTTTTTTTATTGAATAAATGTCAACTTCTCTCCAATTTTTAGTGAGTAATTTCGCGTAATGTGTTATAATATAAGGGATTGGAGGCGATTGTACTATGCGACTTAGTCTATCCAACTCTAAAAATGCCACTTCGCTTTATGTCATAAAATCTGTTTACGAGAACGGTAAGCGTTCCACAAAAGTTGTTGAAAAGTTAGGAACGCTTGCTGAATTACAGCAAAAACTAAATGGGTGTGACCCTATTCAATGGGCTAAATCATACATAGAAGAGCTTAACAAAAATGAGATAGAGCAATTGCGTGAAGTCATCGTTAAATACTCGCCATCCAAAGTGATTTCCAAAGATCAACAACACTTCTTCAATGGCGGTTATCTTTTTCTCCAGCAGATCTATCACGAACTCAATCTTCATAAGGTTTGCGCTGAGATATCAAATAAATATAAGTTCTCCTTTGATCTGAATGCTATACTGTCACGGCTCCTTTACGGACGGATCCTTTTTCCTTCTTCCAAACTCGCTACATACCAGCAGTCCTCAAAGTTCATTGAACAACCTGACTTTGAATTGCAGCATGTGTACAGAGCGCTTGAAGTCATTTCCAAAGAAATGGATTTCATTCAGTCTTCTCTTTATTGCAACAGCCTCAAAATTTCAAAGAGAAACACGGGTATTCTCTATTATGACTGTACCAATTATTTCTTTGAAATTGAACAAGAAGACGGCCTTAAACAGTATGGCGCTTCAAAAGAACATCGACCGAACCCTATCATCCAAATGGGCCTGTT
>JAJYAS010000091.1:3709-9438 GCA_021779415.1 Bacillota bacterium | reverse complement strand
TGTGGCAGATCCTTCGAATAAAGATCTTGGCAAGACGTTAGCGCAGTTTTCACCAAACATCAAAATCTCAAAACAGTGGCAGGTTATTAAGGTCAAAGGACAAATAGTAGGGCATTATTGGCAGGAGCAACGTCCTAGTGTTATGGATGGTCGACTGGCAAAAACTATTGGGACCTCGATCATTCAGGCGATGCTCATTGGGTTGATTCTGACGTCCTTGGTGGCGGCAGGTTTGGGACTCTTGTTAACAAGGCATTTCACGGAACCTTTAAATCGCCTCATGGAAGGTGTGCGGAAAGTAGGAAAAGGGGAGCTTTCGTCACGGGTTGAGGTGAAGGGGAAAGGGGATATTGCACTCTTAGCCCAAGATTTCAACCGCATGACCGAACAATTGACCCGTAATGAGGAAGTGAGACGCAATATGGTTGCCGATATAGCCCACGAATTGCGCACGCCCTTGGCGGTTATCCTCGGAAAACTGGAATCAATTCAGGAGGGGGTGCTCCCTTCTACTCCGGAAACTATTCTTCCGATTCAGGACGAGACGTTGCGACTGATCCGCTTGGTGCGAGATCTTCAGCAGTTAAGTCTCGCAGAAGCTGGCAAATTGCCGATGAATTTAAAGCCCGTCAATCTCAGACAGATTGTGGAGAGAATTACAGAACAATTCGCGATTGAGTTCGAAGAACGGGGGCTTCATATCGAAGTGATTGGGGATGTGCCTGAGGTGATTGGGGACCCAGACCGATTAACCCAGGTTTTTGTCAATTTAATTGGGAATGCTCTTTTGCATACTCCTTCCGGCGGCTCTTTGAGCGTGTTGTTGGCGGAGGCAGAAAGGCCTCTGGAAGACGCTCTGACCGAGGATGAAACTTCGCGCCGTTTGCGGGATGTCTTCCGGCGCAAAGGGGAAAAAACCGAAGAAGCGAATCGCAATCGCAGAGACGATAACGGTGCAAGCGAAGTGCGAGCGGACGGTTGGGTACAAGTAACGGTGGTGGATTCTGGAGAAGGAATTCCTGAGGGGGAACTCGATCACATTTTTGATCGTTTTTATCGTGTCGATAAAGCGCGAGAACGGGAAAGCGGTGGAACGGGCTTAGGGCTCGCGATTGCCAAGGAGTTTATCCAGGCCCATGGGGGTTCGATTCAAGTGAAAAGTAAACCCGGAGTGGGAAGCTGCTTCTGGATTTCACTGCCAATAAAACCAAATGCCAGTACGAAGGAGAATACCTTGACAATATCTTAAGGAGTCCTTCGTTGTTTGATCATAACCCTGTGATATTCTAAGTGAGGAATTATTTCAGCAATTGTGATGAGTATTCATTTTAAAGAATCAAAAGGAGAGAAAAGGAGCAAGAGTATGAACAAAAAATGGGTCACCATCGGGGTCATTGGCGTTTTGGTTTTAGGGGGCGGTTATTGGGGGTACAAAAAGTATACGGCGAAGCCCGTGGCTGCCACTAATATTACGGCGAAAGCCAAAATGGGCGATGTAAGTAAAGTGATCACCGCGACTGGGACGGTTATCTTCCCTCAATCGATCGCTTTATCCTTCCCAACTTCAAGCAACGCAGCTCTCGGCAACGTCGTGGAACTCAATATCAAGCCTGGTGATACAGTGAAGGCTGGGGAAGTTCTTGCTAAGGTGGATGACTCGAAGCTTCAGACCACCGTACTGCAACAACAGGCAAACTTATTGTCCGCCCAGTCTAAACTTCAAACTCTTAAAGAAGGTTTTAATGCCCAAACGAAAGCTCAGGCTCAGGCAGCCCTTACCCAAGCTCAGCAGGGAGTGGAAACTGCTCAGCAGAATTTAACCACTGCCCAGCAGAATGCAGAGTCTACCTATTTGGCCAATCAGGTCACTCTGGCCAATCAGGCAGTAAAACAAGCTAGTGATGCTTTAGCCAAGGCGCAACAGAGTGGAAATTCATCGTCTATACAGCCTGCCCAAAATACGTTAAATCAGGCCTTGGCTGCTTTAACCACTGCTCAGAATGCCCAGAATGGAGGGGCAGCGCAGGCTTTAGCTGCGGCACAAGCACAAACTCGAACCGCACAGGCAAATGTAACTGCGGCCCAATATCAAGTCGCTCAGCAAGCTCAGGGCCCAAGTGCAGCAGACCTCGAATCGGCTCAAGCTAATATTACTATAGCGCAGGCCCAGCTTGCTAGCGCGGAAACGGATCTTAAAAATTGCACAATAATAGCACCAGTTGACGCACTGGTTGTCAGTTCGCCACTACAACTTTATGAGTCCGTAACTAGTGCGTCAATTATCACCCTCACTCCAATAGGAAGTAATTTTGAAGTGGATTCGGCGATTGATCAGGCAGATATTTCTCAGGTTAAAATAGGGCAAAAAGTGGATATTACCCTCGATGCGTACCCGAATGAACACAGTAGCGGGGTCGTGAGCTTAGTTGCCCTTCAAGGGACTACTGCTTCGAATGTTACAACCTATAATGTTACCGTGGCGGTACAACAAGCCAGCGATAAGCTTCGTTCAGGCATGAATGCCAATGTAAATATTATTACGGCAGAAGCCAAGAATGTTCTAACTGTTCCTAGTGAAGCTATTAAAACTAGAGGAACTAACTCAGGCGTCATGGTACCTGTGACTCCAGGGACTAGTACTAGTGCAGGGAAATCTGATTCTACCGCGCAATCGACCACTAAAACGAGGAACGCAGGCACTGGAACTGCAATGGCTGATGTCAAATATATTCCAGTCGAGATCGGCTTAGATGATGGAACAAATGTGGAAATCAAAAGCGGGTTAACCGAAGGGCAAGAAGTCATCATCGGTACTCGCTCGTCCTCAACGACTGCCAAAGCTTCTTCGGGATTTAGCTTAGGCGGCGGTGGAGGTAATCCCGCCAGAGCATTGGGCGGCGGTGGCCGAGGAAACTAAGTTGAACTTGCTTTGACGAATACGTCAGGAGGGATGTTATTTGATAGTTCTCAAAGGAATTAAAAAAATATATGCGAACGGTGATATTCAGGTAGCCGCTTTAAGCGGGGTAGACCTTCATGTGAGAGCTAATGAGTTTGTCTCCATTATGGGACCCTCTGGTTCCGGCAAGTCCTCCATGATGAACATTTTGGGATGTTTAGATACCCCGACGGAAGGTGAGTACTACCTCGACGGAACAGATGTGGCGAAAGCCAGTGGTGATGATTTGGCGGTGATTCGCAATCGCAAGATAGGGTTTGTTTTTCAAGGTTTTAATTTGCTTGCCCGGACCACAGCGTTAGAAAATGTGGAACTCCCTATGCTCTACGCTGGGGTAGGGGGGAAAGAACGACGAACTCGAGCCATTGCCGCGTTGGAATCCGTTGGTCTTGGCGGGCGGGTCCATCATCGGCCTAAAGAACTCTCGGGTGGTCAGCAACAGCGGGTAGCCATTGCACGTGCGCTTGTCACAGCCCCTTCGATTATTTTGGCAGATGAGCCCACTGGGAACCTTGACAGTCGATCGAGTGAAGAGGTTATGGCGATCTTTCAGCGCTTGCACGCCTCGGGAAACACAATTGTTATTGTTACCCACGAACCGGATATTGCGGAATACACCCAACGGATTGTGCGCTTTCGCGATGGCCATATCGAGGGGGACGAACTAGTGGAAAACCCGCGTAAGGCCCAAGCACAGGTCCTTGAGGAGGGAGTAGCAAAGTGAACTTTTTGGAAAGTATCCGGGTCTCTCTCAGGGCGTTGCGAGCAAACAAACTCCGGTCGGCCTTAACGATGCTTGGGATGATTATCGGAGTGGCAGCTGTCATTGCTATGGTGGGAATTGGTAATGGGGCAACCGCTTCGATCACCTCCCAGATTCAGGGCTTGGGCTCGAACCTTCTTACGGTTAGTTCTGGACAGTCGAATTCCGGAGGGGTTAGAGGGGGAGCGGGCAGCTCAAATACCCTAACTATGACGGATGTAACCAAGATTCAAATAGGAACTGCTGTGAAAGCTGTGGCTCCGGTGGCAAGTTCAAATGCACAAGTGGTTCTGGGCTCAGGGAACACCTCAACGAGTATTACAGGCACCACTGCGGATTATGAGGTCATAAAAAACGTCACTTTAGCCAGTGGTCGCTATATTACACAAAATGACGTGGATAGTAGCGCAAGAGTTGCTGTCTTAGGCCCAACAGTGGTTACCAACCTAATGGGTGATGCAAATGCTTCAGTCATTGGGAAAATTATTAAAATTAACAACGTGCCTTTTCAAGTCATTGGGGTAACTACTGCCACAGGGTCAACCGGGTTTATGAGTAGTGATGATATGATCACCGCGCCGATTACAACCGTTCAGGCGCGCTTAATCGGAAAGAAGAACGTACGTAGTATTTTAGTATCGGCATCTTCAGCGGACCTTATGCAAACGGCTCAAGATCAGATCACCGCAGCGCTGCATAAAGCCCATAAGATTCAGCCTGGTAAAAATGATGACTTCACGGTTCAGAATCAGGCTGATATGTTAGCAACCATGACAGGAGTAACTCAAACCTTGACTATGCTCTTGGGCGGTATTGCAGGCATTTCCTTGCTGGTTGGTGGAATCGGAATCATGAATATTATGCTCGTTTCGGTCACAGAACGAACACGGGAGATCGGAATTCGAAAAGCGATCGGTGCTAAAGGTATGGATATTCTGTTGCAGTTCCTCATCGAGGCGGTCGTGCTTAGTGTATTTGGGGGTGGGATTGGCATCGCACTTGGTTACGGAGGGTCTAACTTAGCGGGGCAGGCCCTGAAAATGAGTACTAGTATTTCGATGACGTCCGTGTTCGTGGCTTTCGGATTTTCTGCTGCCATCGGCATTCTCTTCGGAGTCTTCCCAGCGCGAAAGGCTGCTGCCATGGATCCAATTGACGCCTTAAGGTACGAGTAGAGTGAATGCAAGAAGTTGAATAATGTATAGCAATAGTAGATGATGGGTTTGCGCAATTGTAACCTAAGGGCGGGTCTTTTGACCCGTCTTTTTGCATTTATAATAAAAAAAGTGCTTCAATATAACTATTAAAAAAATTCGTTCATATATACATACAGGAGGCAATATCAAATTGAGTTCGAGATGTCCTGGAAACTGGTGAAATTAACATAAATGGTAATATATATAAAAATTGAAATTTGAAAAGAGGTAAAATGTGGATGTTGGCGAATGTAATCCTTGAAGTATTTTATTACGAAAGACAACCTCTTAAGATTTTGAATATTTTTTAGAAGAAAGGAGCTGGATATTTCGGACTATAATCATTTTTACAAAAGTTGAAATAGAAAGGATTGATATAAATTGCTAAGGAAGATTAGCCGTTTGAACGTTTTGGCTGTTTTTATGCTCCTTGTACAATTAGCGGTTTATCCTGCAAATACTCTCGGAAGTGAGAACTCAAACCCAGTGGTTAACTCCTCCCCCTCAAAGTCTACTATTACAGCCGAGCAGGCTGTTCAGAAGGTCAAAGATAACTTTGCTATTCCTAAAAACTATGTACAACTGTCTACGGGATATAACGATTATAACAATCGTGCCACCTATTCTCTAAATTGGAATGCAGTAGATCAACCCAGCGGGAATTTTAATGCTGAGGTCGACGCAACAACCGGTGACATCTTAAATGTTGGTCAATGGGAGGGACCGTTAAAATCGGTTTTTAGGTTACCTGTCCTGTCTGCAGGTGAGGCAGAGAAAATAGCCACAGATTTACTTTCCAAATTAGTAAGTA
>JAJYAS010000091.1:0-3699 GCA_021779415.1 Bacillota bacterium | reverse complement strand
GTGAAGGATGAGCAACAAGATTTTGCATTAAACAACGCTCAACCCTTTACGTACAATTTCCACTGGATCCGCATCGTAAACGGTATTGAGTTTCCTGGCAATGGAGTGAACGTGAGTGTCAGTGGAGACGATGGACAAATTAGAAACTACAACTATAATTGGACGCAAGATCTCGTCTTTCCTGAGGCAGCAGACCTTATTTCGCCTGAAAAAGCGCGTCAAGTATTCACAGATACTCCTATGCTCCAATTGCAGTATTTTTTACCTCCCATGATGTATCCCCAAAACCGAGGACCCCAGCGTGTACTTCTCGTTTATCAGTTAGCCACTAAGTTCAATGGAGGAGCAATTGATGCCTTAAGTGGGAAACCAATGACTTTTGACCCACAGGTGGGTACTTATCAGTCTATGAATGCAGTGGGTAGTCTTCCGGTTGAGACATCGATGGCGGCAGCCACGCCTATTATAAAAGCGACTAGCCAAGATACGCCAAATACCCAGGAAAATAAACAACAAATTAGCAGGGATGAAGCAGTCGGTGTGGTTAAGAAAGCGATTGAAATTCCGAGTGATCTTGTCCTACGTAATTCTAGCCTGAACCCGGACTGGCAAAATCCCAATGATCAAGTCTGGAATTTAAATTGGGGTAGTGAGTCCTCCAATATGGGAGAACAACGTTACCTTAATGCAAGCGTAAATGCTAGGACAGGGGAACTCGTTAATTTTAGTATGACTAATGCCGTAAACCCGGAGGATAAGTCCAATCCCCTAGATCGTGAAGGGGCGCAAAAATTAGCGGAGGACTTTCTCAAACGTCTACAGCCTGAGCGTCTTAAACTCGTAAAAATGGAATCGGATAACATCTATGGCGGTAAAATGCCTCCCAATCTTCAGATGTTTAATTATGTTAGGGTCGTGAATGGTATTCCGGTCTCAAACAATGGAATAAACATCACGGTTGATACGGCTGCTAAACAAGTTAACAATTACAATTTAACCTGGTCAAATGTTGAATTCCCGAGTGCCTCTGATGTTCTCCCTCTTGATCAGGCCATAGAACGTTTTTTAAAAGTCCGTCCGTTGACGTTGAATTATTTCCTGAATTACCAGCAGAATTTTCAACAGGACGGGCAACAGGAAGTCCGCTTAGTCTATCAACCTAAGACAGACAATACCATGTACGTTCCAGCGATGCTTGACGCCAAAACCGGAGACCCCATGGATTGGTATGGCAAATCACAGTCCCAATGGTCTAAGCCCCACAGCTATACGGATATTCAGGGGAATTATGCGGAAAAGGAAATCGGCATTATGGGCCTGACAGGAGCTTTTGAGGAATATGGAGAGTCCTTCCGTCCCAATGAAAAGATCACCGCCGGTTCGCTTTTACGGGCTATGATTATGGCGGAAGGAAATAACCGGGACCGTGTTTTGACGGATGACGATGTTTTGAAGATCGCCAAAGAGCGTGGTTGGCTGCATGAGGATTTAAAACTATGGTCTGAATTGAGACGAGACGATCTGTCTAAAATCATGATTCGCCTCATCAACCTGGAAACGTCAGCGCAAGTTAAAGGCATCTATGCTGTTCCCTTTAAAGATGCCAATACGATTGAGCCGGATTCTTTGGGCTATATTGCTCTCGCCTGGGGACTGGGTATCTTGAAAGTTGATGAAAATACCTTACAACTAAATCAAACTGTAACAAGAGCGGAAGCTGCCTACGCGTTAGTTCATGCCTATGCAGTGGAACGACCACAGAATGGTTACATGAAGGGTTAGAGATTAAGGAAGTTAAGAAGGTTTTAGGCTGTCGTGCGAAGGGACGCGTTGAATAAGTAAGGGACCTGTCATGTTGGTGGCAGGTCCCTTACTTATTCAGCTGGTTCTTTTTTTGCCCAAGCATAGATATTAATATTATTTTTTATAAATACTAAGATGGAGAAGGAAAATTTGAAAAAGGGTCGAATAGTATATTACATAAATAATTGGAATGGTTAACCGTGCCAATTAGGATTGATCCAATTATTTGCAGTAGAAGAAAAGAATAGTTAATCGCAAAAAGCTATTGTGAGGATGATTAGAAGATTATCGATTATTAGTGAACCGGCTTGCCTGGATAGGGAAAAGGGGGGTGGTTTGGATGGATCTCGATCGCCAAAGCGGCGTGCCCTATTATATTCAGCTTAAAGAGCAGATTCGGCGTAAAATTACCCAAGGAGTGTGGGTTGCAGGGACGAAGCTGTTAACAGAGCGAGAGTTAGCTGAGCGGTTAGCAGTGAGTCGCAATACCGTGAGCCAAGCTTACAAGGAATTAGAAAGTGAAGGGATTTTGAGTTCGGTGCGAGGGCGAGGCACCTTTGTGGCGGATACCTTCTTGATTATGCAACAGGAAGGACGCAAAGAAAAGGTCTTGCGTATCGTGGATGTGGCCATGGAAGAAGCGGTGGGGCTCGGGTTTTCAATTGATGACTTTGTTTCCTTTGTGCATGTGCGCGGAATGGAAAAGAAAGATCTTCTTTCCCGTCGGAAAGTGGTCTTTGTGGTCGGTGATCCTGAGCAACTCGCAGAAGTCAACTGGAACCTCGGTCCGGGTGTAAGTTTGTTGCCGTTTTTGCTTTCTGAACTTCGGGAGTCGCCTAGAGTGCAAGAACGTTTAGCAGGTATGGATATGGCTGTCACAGGAGTGAATCAACTGGCAGATGTTAAAACTCTGTTAGGTAAACTGCCCCTTCCAATTCTGGGAATTTCACTTCAGCCCAAGCTTGAAACGATTGTGCGCATTGCCAAATTGACCATGGGTCGGGAGTTGGCTTTGGTGTGTGAAAGCCATCAATTCGCCGAAAACGTCAAATTAGCCTTGAATCAAGCCAGTTTGTACCCGGCCTTGAGAATCTTGATTCAGCCGAAAGAGGCGGAGCTGCGTGAAGCTTTGCCAGAATGTGGGGCAGTCATTACAGCTCCCAAGCTTCGCTTCCAGGTTGCAAAAGTGCTTCCTGAAAATATGGAATGTATTGAGTTTCGCTTTGAACCGGATGCTGGGAGTTTGAATTTGCTTAGAGGTGCCTTACTTGATTTAAAGGGGGAGAAACGTTGAAGAAACAACGCGTAATCGGCCTGTTTGACTCCGGAGTGGGTGGACTTACGGTGATGAAAGAAATTCTTGAGCAACTGCTCGATGTTCGAATTGTATATTTCGGAGATACCGCACGGGTTCCGTACGGCAATCGGACTCGCGAAGAGTTGATTCGTTTCGGGGAAGAGATTGTCACCTTTTTGATTGGACAAGGGGCAGAGGTGATTGTTGTAGCCTGTAATACCAGTTCGGCAACCGCACTTCCGGTGTTGCGGGAACGCTTTGATATTCCGATGATAGGCATGGTCGAACCGGGTGCTCGTTTGGCGGTTAAAAAAACCATCGCAGGCAGGATTGGGCTGATTGCCACAGAAACCACGGTGCGCAGTAAGGCTTATTCCTCAGGGGTAAGTCGTGCGTTAGCCAAAGGGAGCTTACCGGAAGATGCGGAGCTTCGGGGGGCATGGCAGCAAGGAGAACAAGCCATTAGTGTCGTTAGAGCACAGGGCTGTCCACTCTTTGTGCCTTTGATAGAAGCAGGGTTGGCCAACTCCGCTGAAGCTCGGGGGATCGCCAAAACTTATCTGGCACCCCTCAAGGATGCTGGAGTGGATGCCCTTATT
>JAJYAS010000090.1 GCA_021779415.1 Bacillota bacterium | reverse complement strand
AAAATCAACCCAAAAGGAGGGGGCCTAAATGGACTTGCGGCCTAAGATTGTCGTCATTGGTAGTTTGAATATGGATTTGGTCGTCAAAGCTGCGCGTGCTCCTAAACGTGGGGAAACGGTGATGGGAGAAGAAATTCATTTTATTCCCGGTGGCAAAGGTGCAAACCAGGCGGTGGGCTTAGCCCGTTTAGGTGCTGAGACCACAATGATTGGAGCGGTTGGGTCAGATGCTTTTGGAGAAGAACTCAAACGGGCCTTGCAAAAGGATGGTGTGAACATCTCTAACGTAAAGGTGCTTACTTCAGAAGCCACAGGCGTTGCCTCGATTCTCCTGGCTGAAGGAGATAACAGCATAGTGGTGGTTCCGGGAGCGAACGCCCAGTGTTTACCTGAGGATTTAGACCGCTGTGAGGAGACACTAGCCGAAGCGGATCTTGTGCTCCTACAATTAGAAATTCCGCTGATGACCGTGGAGTATGCGGTCAAGCTGGCTCGTAAGCATGGGAAGACCGTGATGCTCAATCCGGCCCCAGCCCAAAGCCTTTCACAGGAGCTACTTAGCAAGGTGGATTACTTAACCCCCAATCGTTCTGAACTTGCTTTGCTTACCGGTATGTCAGAAGAGTCTACGATCGCCAAAGGAATTGAACGCTTATTGGAGGTCGGAGTCTCCTGTTGTGTCACGACTCTGGGAGCTGAAGGGGTTGCTTTTAGGGAAAAAGGCGGTAGCTTGGTTAAAGTTTTGGGACATAAGGTCCCTGTGGTAGATACTACGGGAGCGGGAGACGCTTTTAATGCTGGCCTAGCTTTTGCTCTAGCTCAGAAGAAATCCATTCTGGAAGCAACGGAATTTGCTGTTCAGGTTTCGGCTCTTGCCGTTACAAAATTTGGAGCTCAGGGCGGGATGCCCACGTTGGCCGAAGTAGAAGAGCATTTTGGGAGGGATGAAGATTGAAGAAGATCGGAATCTTAAACAGTGAAATTTCCCGAGTGATTAGCGAGCTCGGGCATATGGATATAATCATAATTGCTGATGCAGGTTTGCCGATTCCTCCTCATGTCAAAAGGATTGATTTGGCTTTAAAAAAAGGAGTTCCGTCATTCGTTGAGACCGTCGAGACAGTCCTTCAGGAAATGTGCGTGGAAAAGGCTTATTTGGCCCAAGAAATGGAATCTGCAAGCGCTACCAAACAGGAAGAGCTGATTGCGCTTCTACCTGGTGTTCCGATCAAAGTCATCACGCACGAAGAGTTGAAAGCCTTAACTCATCAGGCTAAGGCAGTGATCCGCACGGGTGAATTTACTCCGTATGCGAATGTCGTCCTAGAGGCGGGCGTAATCTTCTAGAAATTCAAAGGAGGGATTTAGGTATGGCGGATCTCTTGACGATGGAGGGCATCAACAAGAGTTTCAGTGGAGTAAAGGTGTTAGAAGACGTTCAATTTTCGCTTTGCCAAGGGGAAGTCCATGCCTTGATGGGAGAGAATGGAGCGGGTAAATCAACCTTAATGAAAATCCTTTCTGGAATATATAGTAAGGATGCTGGCTCTATACGGATTCGCGGAACTGAGTCTGTGGCTTCTTCACCTAAAACTGCTCAAGCTTTGGGAGTGGCGATCATCCATCAGGAACTTAACATGATCCCCGATCTATCCATTCTGGAAAATATGTTTTTAGGACGGGAATTTAAATGGGGCCGGACGGGATTTGTTAACTGGGCCAAAATGCGCTCAGAAGCGAAGAACTATTTACAGCAACTCGGAATGGATTTAAACCCAGATCGTCGAGTGGGGGAACTTTCCGTCGGACAGCAGCAAATGGTGGAAATTGCTAAAGCGCTTTCCATGCATGCAAAGATTTTGGTTCTCGACGAGCCCACAGCGGCTTTGACCAAACGAGAAATCGAGAAACTCTTCCAACTCATTGAGACCTTGAAAACTCAAGGGGTGGGAATGATCTACATTTCACATCGTATGGAGGAAATCTTCCAAATCAGTGATCGGATCACGGTGCTGCGGGATGGACGCTATATAGGCACTCGGGATACGAACGTCACAACAATGGATGAATTAGTGCAGATGATGGTTGGGCGGGAGATCAAAGAACGGTTCCCTAAGGTAGAAACGGAAATTGGGGAAGAGCGTCTTCGTGTGGAAGCTCTATCTCAAGAAGGAAAACTCTATAATATCAACTTGAATGTGCGGGCTGGAGAAATCCTAGGAATTTCAGGTTTGATGGGAGCAGGTCGGTCAGAATTGGCTAAAGCTCTGTTTGGCGTGGGGAAGTATCAAGGGAAGATCTTCGTGAATGGCCAACCTGTGACGATCAAGAATCCTGCGGATGCTATTAGAGTTGGTATGGCGTTGATTACGGAGGATAGGAAAGGGGAAGGTCTTGTCCCCGATCTCTCGGTTCGGGAGAACTTAGCATTGTCTAATTTGCGTTCACTGTCGCGCTTTGGATTTATTAGCCATCGGATGGAAGAGGATTTTGTGGACGATAGTATTCAGAAGCTGAAAGTCAAAGTCCATGATTCCGGACAATGGGTGAGTTCTTTAAGCGGAGGGAATCAGCAGAAAGTTGTGATTGGGAAGTGGCTGGGGACTCAACCAAACGTTTTAATCCTAGATGAACCGACACGGGGTGTGGATATAGGGGCGAAACGGGAAATCTACGACTTAATGAATCAACTCGTTCAAAAGGGGGTTGCCATCGTCATGATTTCCTCAGAACTTCCGGAGGTCCTCGGAATGAGCGATCGAGTCTTGGTCATGCATGAAGGACGAATCACCGGGGAATTCTCGCGCGAGAACGCAACACAGGAAACAATTATGATTGCTGCTACAGGAGGGAAAAGCCATGGGTAAAGTGCGGGGAAAAAGTGGGATTTTGCAGCGGATGGGCCCCCTAGTGGGTTTGATTCTTATCGTCGTCATCTTATCGATTATCAATTCAGACTTTCTGACCGTGGGCAATATTTTTAACGTCCTCCGTCAGGTTTCAATTAATGCCTTGATTGCCTTTGGGATGACGTTTGTCATTCTGACGGGAGGGATTGACCTGTCTGTCGGTTCAATTATCGCCCTTTCGAGTGCTTTTGCTGCAGGGATGATGGCCACAGGGATGAACTCCTGGCTCGCGATCGGGGTAGGCGTGTTGTCTGGGACTTTGATGGGAACCGTGAACGGAGTCGTTATTGCTCGAGGAAAAGTCGCACCGTTTATTGCCACTCTAGCAACCATGACGATATTTCGCGGGGTAACCTTGGTTTACACGGATGGGAAACCAATTACCGGACTTCCTGACGCTTTTGGCTTGATTGGACGGGGGTATCTCTTCCAAGTCCCGATGCCTGTGATTTGGATGCTGGTAGCCTTTGGGGCCCTCTATGTCATTTTGAAGTTTACAACCTTTGGTCGTCACGTTTTTGCCCTAGGCGGAAACGAAGAAGCGACCCGACTTTCCGGAATCAATACGAGCCGAGTCAAGGTCCTTGTTTATAGTATTAGTGGTTTTATGGCTTCTCTGAGCGGGGTTATTTTGACTTCGCGCTTGAATTCGGCGCAACCAACTGCAGGGGCCTCCTATGAACTCGATGCGATTGCGGCCGTAGTATTGGGAGGAACGAGTCTTTCAGGAGGTAAAGGGTGGATTGCAGGAACCTTAGTTGGAGCCATGATCATTGGAATTCTAGATAATGGCTTGAATCTTATGAACGTTTCATCCTTTTACCAACAAGTCGTCAAAGGTGGGGTCATTCTGTTGGCGGTCCTGCTGGATCGCTCGAAAGGGAAATAATCAAGTCCTGAGCAGAATGGGTAAATTTGATGTTCTCCTACTGAATGGAACGAGGGTTTCTTCAGTCGTGGACATATAGGTTCTCTAAGAGGGGAGGATGCGATGGCTCAGTAACGATTGTATACTCATAAGTTTGCTGGTGCTCATCTATAGGAATACTTGGTGGCACGTGCCACCCTATAAGGAAGGAAGAAAAAAAGAATGAAAAGAAAACATAGTGTATGGATGATGATCCTAGTAGCTCTCATGGCGGTTAGTCTCATTGGTTGCGGAACGACCCAATCTAATTTAGAAAACAAAGACACGGCTAAACCTGCAGGTAAAATAACCATTGGTTTTTCGGTCTCAACTTTAAATAACCCCTTCTTTGTAACCCTCAAGGATGGCGCTGACAAAGCAGCTAAAGCAGCTGGAGCCGATCTAGTGGTTGTAGATGCTGGAGATAATACAGCAAAGCAAATCAGTGATATTGAAGACTTGATTCAGAAAAAAGTCAATGTCCTTCTTATTAACCCAACCGACAGTGCAGCAGTCGTTTCGGCTGTGGAATCCGCTAACAAAGCCAACATTCCAGTCATCACGGTTGACCGGGCTTCCAACGGGGGTAAAGTGGTTTCTCATATTGCCTCCGATAACGTAAAAGGTGGCAGCATGGCTGCTGACTATATCATGAAAACTTTGGGTAACAAAGGGAACCTTGTGGAGTTGCAAGGGACTGCAGGAACATCAGCAGCAAGTGATCGTGGTAAAGGTTTTCACAACGTTGTGGATGGTAAAGCCGGTGTGAAAGTTGTCGCTTCCCAACCAGCTGATTTTGATCGTGCTAAAGGTTTAACCGTTATGGAAAATATCCTCCAAGGGAATAAAGACATCCAAGCAGTGTTCGCCCAAAATGACGAAATGGCTTTAGGAGCTCTCAGTGCCATTCAAGCAGCGGGCAGGAGTAACATCTTAGTGGTTGGTTTCGATGCTACCGATGACGCAGTGAAAGCCGTTAAAGACGGAAAAATGGCAGCTACAGTCGCTCAAAAACCTGATCTGATTGGTAAAACTGCGTTAGAGACAGCCCTAAAAGTAGCTAAAGGGGAGAAAGTTGACGCGAGTATCCCAGTTGAATTGCAACTGATTACAAAGTAATAGATAACAAGGGAAAACAAAGGGGACGGTTCTCGTGCTTCATTTTTGAAGCGAGAGAACCGTCTCTTTACTTTCCCTTGACAACTAATGTTAACAACCATATACTAAAGATACTATATTAAGTATACTAAATTTCAGAAAGGTAATTATGATGACACGAAAATACAACCATTATTGTCCTGTGGCTTTTTCGCTAGAGGTAATCGGCGGTAAATGGTCGTTTACCATCATTCGAGATCTTCTGACTAAGCCACAACGGTTTAGCGACTTGTTACAGTACTCAAGTAACGTCACACCGAAGGGGCTTACGCTGACACTGCGACAGCTCGAGGAGGCGGGCATTGTTGAACGGGAAGAACAGCCAGGCCACCGTGAAGTCTGGTACAGGCTAACTCCGGCAGGGGAAGACCTTCGGCCCGTGGTGGAAGCCATGAAGGATTGGGGACTGAAGCATGCAATGCGCCCACCGTTGCCTGGAGAAGTGGTTCGCCCGGATCTGGCAATGGGTGTCATTACAGATTCCCTCAATAAACGCGGCCGTAAGTTGTCCCAGCCAGCAACTTGGTTGATGTGTTTTACGCACGGTGGGACCCATGTCTTGTCGTTTGACGGGGATCGATGGTCAACTCGTAAAGGCGAGGAAGCAGATCCTGATGTCAGGGTAACGGTATCTCCTGAAGCGTGGGCGACCTTCCTTGCCGTCAAACGGAGTGAACGAGATCAGCTGGTACAATCTATGCAACTCATTGGCACACCTGAACGTGTCGAGGAATTTTTGGGGTCATTCGTCGTGAGGAAATAAGAGGAGGGGTAAAATTGAGCGAATGGAAAAAGACTGGTTGCGTACTTTGTGGTCAAAACTGTGGTCTCGAGGCACTGGTGGAGAACAACCGAATTGTTAAGGTCAGGCCAGACAAAGAAAATCCCCGCAGTCAGGGATATGCCTGTCGGAAAGGACTCAATATCGCTTGTTACCAGCATCACAACGACCGACTTACCCACCCGTTAAAAAGGGTAGGGAACGATTTCGTGCCCATCTCTTGGGACCAAGCACTGACTGAGATAGCTGAGAAACTTCGCTCTATCGTCAATGAGCACGGGCCCCGTTCGTTGGCCTTTATGGGTCTGGGTGGTCTGGGTGGTCATTCTGAAGCGGTTTTCGGACTTCGTCTTTTACGTTCTCTGGGTTCCAAGTATTACTACAATGCCTTGGCTGGTGAGCTTACCGGTTTGTTCTGGGGTTATGGACGAACAATAGGAAGGCAATACAATTTTACCATCCCCGATCACGATCAGACAGATATGCTTCTCGCCATCGGTTGGAACGGTTGGATGAGTCATCAGATGCCCCAAGCCAGACGATTTCTTGATCAGATGTCCAAAGATCCTGGCAAACTTTTGGTGGTTATTGATCCGCGGCGTTCGGAGACAGCTGCAAAAGCAGACATTCATCTTGCTTTGCGTCCGGGCACCGATGCACTGCTAACTCGTGCTTTGATTGCCATCATCTTACAAGAAGGCTGGCAAAACCAGGAGTATATTGACCGCTATGTCAGTCAGTTTGAGCAGATCAACGCCTGGTTTAGGGAATTCGATGCTAGGGAAGCCTGTAGGGTCTGTGAACTGGACTATGATCAGGTCAAAGAAGTGGCTCGGCTTTTTGCTACACGAAATTCCTCGCTCCATGCCGACCTCGGGGTACTGATGGGCAGGCATAGCACGGTGACTACATATTTAGAGATCATTCTGCTCACCATCTGTGGGCGGCTTCTCGTGAAGGGAGGGAATGTAGTTCCAGGTTATTTGATGACCATGGGACCTCATACGGATGACCGAAATTCGAAATATTGGAAAACTCTAGCGACTGGATTCCCTGCACTTCTTGGTATGCATCCACCTAACGTGATGCCAGAAGAAATTAACAATGACCACCCGGAACGACTGCGTGCAGTGATCGTCTCGTCCAGTAACCCCGTGCGCTCTTTTGCTGACACCTCGGCCTACGAACAAGCCTTCTCGAAGCTAGATCTATTGGTTACAATCGACATAGCGATGACGGAGACAGCCAAGATGTCGGATTACGTTCTGCCCGATCGCTCGGTCTACGAGCGTTGGGATACCACGTACTTTCAGCTGAATTATCCCGAGATTTACTGCCAGATGCGTAGGCCCATCGTGGAACCGGAGGGTGAACCCTTGGAAGGAAGTGAGATCTTTACTCGTCTGGCGGACAAACTAGGCTTTATTCCGGCCATCCCAGAATCATTATATGTTGCAGCGGGAAAATCCCGCCTGGAATATGGTCAGGCATTATACGCATATATGCAATCCGATCCCAAGGTAGCGGCCACGATGCCCTTTGTGGTGGCTAAGACCCTGGGCAAAGAAATGGGCTCAGTAAACTTAGCTTGGATGTGGGCATTACTACAGACAGTTCCCAAGAGTTTTAGGGAAAATGCAGCTCGAGTTGGCTTTAAACCTGGTCTCACTATGGGCGACGACATCTTCCAGGCTATTCTCGATCACCCGGAAGGCCTGTGGATCGGCAAGGTTGACCCGGAAAATAACTTTACCAACCTGCGTACAGAGGATAAACGTATAAATCTGTATATCCCGGAAGTTGAAGAATGGGTTATAGGCATAACCCCAGAGTCTGAAGAAGAGCAATTGCAATCTGATGGGGAGTATCCGTTCATTCTCCTAGCCGGAAGGCACACGGACATGAATGCCAATAACCTAATGCGTAATCCAGAATGGAACCGTGGGCGACGAGCTTGTACTCTTGCCATGCATCCGGATGACGCCGAGCGGTTAGGCCTGAGCGACCAACAGATCGTGAAGGTTACCACTGAGGCAGGGACGGTAAACATCGAACTGGAAACAACCGCGGATACTCGCCCAGGAACGGTGATCATTCCGCACGGCTTTGGGTTGGACTATAACGGGGAGACATTCGGAGTTGGTGTAAATCGGTTGACCAGAAGCACTCACCGCGATCGGATCGCGGGTACCCCCTTACACCGTTATGTCCTATGCCGGGTGGAATCGTAAGAGGGCATTCGGAATATGGCTTTCTGCTATAAAGAAATGTTTGTATTCGATTAGTTTCAAGAAGCCATCTCCTGTTAGGTTTTCTACAGGAGATGGCTTCTTCTGCGATAATTGTAGTTTCGCTATAGGCCATACTTTTTCAGGCGATAGAGTAGAGTTGGTCGAGAAATTCCAAGATATTTAGCGACCTTTGTTTGGTTGAAATTGTGCTTTTCTAAGGCCTTGATGATAAGATGTTTTTCCATCTCTTCTAAAGAGAAGTTACCCTCTGCAAGGTTTATGACAGGAGCTGTAGTTTCTTCTGTACTATTCAGTAATTCCTTGGGAAGATGTACGGGTTGAATTTCAGAGCCCTGACAAACAATAAGCGCTCGTTCGATCGAGTTTTGAAGCTCCCTTATGTTACCTGGCCAGTTGTAACGGGTTAGGACCTTTATGGCCGCAGAAGAGATTTTTTTAGTGTGGGAAGGATCAAATTTCTCGAGAAAATGATTAACCAGAAGGGGGATATCTTCCTTTCGTGATCTAAGCGGTGGCATAACGATACGCATGACATTTAATCGATAATAAAGGTCTTCTCTGAAGGTTCCGTTAGAAATGGCGAGGGCAAGGTCTACATTAGTGGTGGCAATGACCCGCACATCGACATGGATCGTTTCAGTTCCCCCCACTCTTTCAAAACACCTTTCCTGTAGTACCCGCAGTAACTTCGCTTGCATACTGATGGGCATTTCTCCGATCTCATCCAGAAAAATCGTGCCTTTATCTGCGATTTCAAAACGACCCTTCTTTTTACTGGTTGCCCCTGTATAAGCACCTTTTTCGTGGCCAAATAGCTCACTTTCTAACAGCTGTTCCGGAAGGGCCGCACAGTTTACCGCTACAAAGGGTTTATCAACTCGGTTGCTGGCTTTGTGTATTTCTACAGCAGATACTTCTTTGCCGGTTCCACTTTCACCTGTTATCAGAACGGTTGTATCAGTTTTTGCAACCTGTCGAATCAACAGGGCAACCTCTTTTATTGCCTCGCTTTGGCCCACATGTTTCCCGTAGTTTTTACCTAATTCCTGACGCAAAAAACTAACCTGGTTTTCTAAATTAGAGAGATGTAAGGCTTGCTTAATCTGAACCTTTATTTCTTCGAGCTTAAAAGGTTTCGTAATATAATCCGTAGCCCCAATTTTCATAGCTACGATTGCAGTATCAATCGTGCCGTGGGCGGTAATCATAATTACTGGAATGCTGGGGTTAATCTTTTTTATCTCTTTTAATACTTCAATTCCATCGATGTCTGGCATCTTCAAATCTAAGATGACCATCGAGGGTTCCGTTTCCTGAGCCAAGGCAATACCCTGTAACCCTCGAGTGGCGGTAACCACCTGATAGCCCTCGCCACTTAATGCCCTATCGAGGGCCCAGCACATTCGTTCTTCATCGTCAATTACCAGAATTCTTGGTGTCAAGAAGATCACTCCTGTCGCAAGATTGTGGTATTACAGG
>JAJYAS010000089.1 GCA_021779415.1 Bacillota bacterium | reverse complement strand
GGCTTAATTTTTGCATAGAAAAATTTTTAGCGGATAACGAGTAAGCAATAGAGCCAATGACATTGGCAAATAAGAAGAAAAAGGCTAGTGGTGAATAACCTGTTGCCATGGCTGCAATGGCTTCCACTAATCCGGCAATAATACCCGCCGGTTGTTTGTACATTAAGACAATCAGACCTGTAAAGAATGCCCAACAGGTGCCATTAAGAAGTAAGAGAGTAGGATCTAAAATGCCGTCGATACGTCCTGTTACCTGCTCCATAATTACGAATACGATCCCTATGATGACGGAACCTACGAGTGCCTTTGTGTCAGTTCTAAATAATTTTTCTTTCATTACAATACTCCTCCAATAATAATTTTAATTATATGAATGGTGGGTAACATCTTGCTTGCAAGGCTGATGATCATCACCAATAACATCGTCGAGATTAACGCAACATCATAGGGCTTAATCGCTAAATTTGAAGAAAAAGTTCGAGTTTTGCTTCGTCCATACCCTCTCAGCTCCATAGCCAAGGCCGTTTCTGTAGAGCGTCGGACAGCACGATATAAAAAGGGCAGGAAGGTTGGAATAATGGCTTTGAGATCGTCCCAAACGTTTTCCGCTTTAAGGCCCCGGGTACGCTGGCTATCAACGATGGATATATATTCAGCTTTCATGAGAGGGAGAAAACGGACGCCTAGTCCCACCAACATGGCAAAGCGGTAGGGAATTTTGAATTTCATGAGCATCAAGATAAATTCTTGGGGTGAAGCCGAGGTGAAAAACTGCATACTTGCATAGAAAATGAGGGTAGCCTTTAGTATGCCGGTGATCGCTAGGGGTAGAGCTTCACTGTAGATTTTAAAGATTCCCCATTGGTAGATTAGGACGCCTTCCCGGCAGAAGAGCAGCTGGACGATCAGTATCTGAAGTCCCAAAAGCAACAGGATCATAATCATGACCTTATACTGCTTCAATGAACCAGTTAAGATAAGAGAGGCCATAATGTTTACCAATAAAACAAGGCACAACTGAACAGCGGTCCCACTACTCAATGAAAAATAGATCATCAGAACATACCAGGCAAGCTTTGTCCGGGGATCAAGCTTAGAAAGTCCCATCTTCAACCTCCCTGAATGAAATAAGATTATTAAAATTCAGGCCAATCGCTTTAAACGTATCGAGATGTTGATCCAGATCTCTTGTCGAAATATCAAGTTGAATGCGATGGTTATGCAGGGCAACTAACCGGTTTGAATAGTCTTTTGCCATGGTCAGATCATGGGTAATCAACAGAATAGTTTTACCATTTTTCGATAAATCGAAGAGTTTATCCATGATCATATACCCTTGGTCTTCATCAAGGCCCGATGTCGGTTCATCGGCGATGATAAATTCCGGATCATTGACGAGGATCGAGGCTAGTGCCAGAAGCTGGCGCTGGCCACGGCTTAAACGCTGAGGGTGCATTTTCTTGTAGTCCTGTAGCCCCACAAATTTTAGGCACTCTTCAATTTTCTGATCTATTACTTCCTTTTGTTCACCTCTTAGCTTCAGTGAAAAACCAACCTCTTCTTCCAATGTGCTTGCAAAAATCTGATAGTCGGGGTTTTGAAACAAAAAGCCCACATGCGTACGGATCTCTGTCAGATTTTCCTTATTCAAGTGTCGGTTAAACACTTTAATTTCACCCTTAGAAGGCTTTAATAGACCGATAAGTAGTTTTGCCAAAGTTGATTTTCCAGAGCCGTTTAAACCTATGATCGATAAAAAATCGCCCTTAATAATTTCTAAACGAATCTCTTCACACCCCAGTAAATTGTTTTTATACTGGTAGGAGACATCGGTAATTTTCGCAATAATTTCATTGGACTCACCATGACCTGTATTAAAGGAAGTATTGCATTTTGACCTTCCTTTTCGATACTCAATTTGGTCCTTGTAATACTCCTCAGGCGAATACTGTTTGACAATTTCGCCGTCCCTAATATAGAAGACTCGGTTGGCATAATTAAGGACTTCTTCAATTCGGTCCATGACCAAAACAATCGTGAGATTCTGAGTTTTATTCAACTCACCCAGCCGCTTATAAAGCTCATAGCGACCCAGTGGATCCAGTTCTGCGGTCGGCTGATCAAGAATCAAAATAGGGGCATCGAGGGCTAAAACACCGGCCAAAACAACACGTTGGGCCTGCCCGCCTGAAAGAGAGGCGGTCTCTCTGTTTTCATAGCCCGTTAGACCCACAAATTCCAAAGTATTTTTAACCGTTTGATCAATTTGTTCAATGGGAATTCCCAGATTGCCGAGACCGAATGCAACATCCTCGTAGACATCCAAGCTGATAATTTGACTATGGGGTTCCTGCATCATGTAACCCACATAATCGGACATTCTATTGAGGCGCATGTCTTTAATATCTTGCCCCATGATTGTGACTTTTCCTGTTAATTCTGCGTTATGGTAGTGAGGGATAGCGCCTGTGATGGAGTGCAGTAAAATCGATTTTCCAGAGGCTACACCCCCGGTTATGACAATAAAATCTCCCTGATTGATTTCAAAATCAATGTTTTTGAGTGCAGGTTTTTTTTCATTCGGAAATACGAGTTTTTCAATTTTAATTTTTGCAATCGTTTTCATAGTAGCTCCTTTATAAAGAAAACTTGGCTAGCGCCCGAAGACACTGTCTTCGCACGAATTAGCCTTCTTTCAGCCTTAGCGAAGGCGGTCGCCTTAGTTGCACTTATGCTTGGAAAGTATATAACGTAAGTTTATACTTTCTGATTGTAAAAAATAAAAAAGTTCTAGCTTATCAATAAGCTAGAACTTTACCATTGTCCTTTTTGCAATAATTTACAGGCAGGTCTCCTGACTTATAGACTAAAATGTACGCCTTCCCAGTTACCCAGTGGCAAATGTGCATTTTTTAACGTCTAATTACAGTGGTGGGTCCGTCCAGGATTACTACCTGGTTCCCTATTATCCCTTGCGGGCACCTATAAATAATGTATTCATTTGACATTATAATAGAATAATTCATTTATTTTGTCAACAGGACTTTATGCTTAACTTGTTAAGATAGACTTCACCCCGGCGGGGTTGTTGCCCAGTATATATTCCCCAAACTGTGGCGCAAAGAACCAAACTATCTCTTGTCAGAGGCTTTTGTCTTGAATTATTTGCGAACTGCATCTAAACTGTAAGGGTGCTTGCAAAACAATTGTATAGCCTGTCCATTTGGGATAAAATATTGTTAATCCTTTCATAACTGTTCAAGTTGCTGTAAAGGATAGAAAGGAGTGAGATAACATGAATTATGAAAAAATGTGGAACGAATTACTAAAAAAGTTAAAATTTGAGTGTGAAAAGGTTAATGGGGTTAATGGGTCGACGAAAGAAGATCATATCAAATTTAACGCTTTATATTCGATTGTTAAAATAATGGAAGATTTAGAAGGTAAAATATAAATGTACTAGACAAGAAAGAGTAACGGTCATGGCTGACGAACTATTACATCTCGTTAAGAGAATTTAACATGGTAGTCCTAAACTCTACAAGACCGCCTGAGTTCAAGCAGGCGGTCTGATTGTTGTTATTTCAAACTACAAGCGCATTCCGCCATTAACACATAGATTATGCCCTGTTATATATGATGACTCATCTGAAGCTAAGAATAGAGCTGCCTTAGCGATTTCTATTGGTTCTCCCAGCCTCCCTAACATGGTTTGCTTGGCAAATGTATTTAATAACTCTTGCGGAACTGTTTTCAGAATGTCTGTCATTGTATAGCCTGGGGAAATTGCATTGACTCTAACTTGAGCCCCCTTCATGGCAAACTCTTTCGCCCAAGTTTTAGTCATACCAATAACTCCAGCTTTTGTAGCTGCATAATTAACCTGACCAATATTACCATACTCCCCAACAACAGAAGATATATTGATAATCGATCCTTTACCATCCCCCTGCATCATGGGTCCAATATAGCGAGTCAGATTATAGACACCCTTAAGATTGACATCAATCACTAAGTTCCATTGCTCGTCCGTAATTTTTCGAGTGAGTGCATCCCTAGTGATACCCGCATTATTGACTAAGATATCCACTTTGCCATATTTTTCTTTAACATATTCGGATAACACCTTACAAGCTTTGCCATCAGTTACATTGAGTTTATAGCCTTCTACATTTTCATTGCGATAAGTTAAATCTTCCATATCACACGCGATAACTTTTGCCCCTACCTTGGCAAATTCCTCTGCCATCGCCTGTCCTAATCCTCTGGCGCCTCCAGTAATAATGGCTACTTTACCTTCTAATCTCATAATCCATTATCCTCCCAAAAAGGTTATTTCTCACGCTTCAGAAGCCATTCAGCAATCTTAGGTGCAATTACATGGTGCGATTTTGAACTAACATACATTCCAATATGCCCAATCGGGTATGAAACCAATTCTTTATCTTTACTGCCAACATAATCATTGAATGGTTTTGTCGCTTCTGGAGGAACAATATGATCTTGGTCACCACAAATGGTTAGAATCGGCATCGTTATTTTCTTTAAATCAACAAGTTTCCCGCCAATTTTGAACGTTCCTTTAACCAGTCTATTTTCTTGATACAATTCCTTAATAAACCTTCTAAAGGCTTCTCCTGATTGATCAGGACTGTCGAGAATCCATTTTTCCATGCGAATAAAATTTGCAGCGACATCCGGGCTATCGAAATTGTCAATTATGCCTACATATTTATTTAGCATTAATTGAAAAGGTTTTAATAGATCAAAACCACCGTTGAGAAATTCTCCTGGAATGACTCCATAAGCATCAACCAAATTATCGACGTTCATTTCCTTACTCCACTTAAATAGAAAACCATCCTTAGCCGTTGTCCCCGCATCAAAATCAATGGGTGTAACCATAGTAACTAGGTTTTTAACCTTATCAGGATTTAAGGCCGTATAAATAGCGGAAAACGTTCCTCCTTGGCAAACTCCAATGATATTTAATTTCACTGCACCCGTACTTTGTAAGATCTCATTAACTGCATTCTCAATATAGACATCAATATAATCATCCAAAGTCACATATTTATCTTGTGCGGTTGGATATCCCCAATCAATGATATATAGATCCAAGCCAAGTTCTAAAAGATTTTTAATAACACTGCGGTCTTGTTGAATATCCATCATATATTGTCGATTAACCAGGGCATAGATAATAAGAGTAGGCACTTTACTTACCTTTTTGCTTAAAGGCTTATAGTGAAACACCTGCATTTTATCCTCTCTATAGAAGAGTTCTTTAGGGGTTTTGTCTGATCCCGTATCCCCTAAATTGAGTAATACGTCTACACTATGGATAAATTTCTTCTGAGATTCGAACATCTCGTTAAAATTTTTTTCTACATCAATAGGAAAGTTTGCTAACATCATCTAGTCCTCCTTAGCCGCTTGTTTTCAGGTATTGGCTACTTTATTCGCCTTATCTTCCTTGAGTACTACTACTTCCTTTTTCAAAGATCTTACTTCTCTTTTCAAATCATCAAGTGTCTTATACACACTATCCATATCTTTTCTAGAAGGATAAGGTAAAAACTTTAATTGATTTTCTAATAAACTATCAAAATCTTTTTTAAAATTAACCCCAGCATCCAATACTTGAGTAATTAGCTTAGAAAATTCAGCTGTTCCAAATAAATTTTGGTAGGCCACTTCGTTTTGTTTCCACCAGTATTCGTAGAATTCCTTATAAGTTTTAGGGTTAGTGCCCTCTATTAACATCTGTTGATAATCGTTTATAATCTTTACTAAGGTTTCCTGGTTCACTTTAGCCATGGTTGCAACAAATTCATTCATGGGATTGACGAAATTGATTAATGCATTAAGGCTCCGCATTTGTTTTTGCATTTGTTCTCGATTCATAGAAAATTGAGGCATACTTAATATTTTCCCATAGGTAGAGGAAAACTTTTCATTCCAAAGTCTATTGAACTCAATGTAAGCTGTTTTATCTCCCGTCATGCTCTTCGCTAGTAAATTTTGCAAGTCTTGAGTTCCCTCTATCCATGGATTAAAAAACTTATGAAATGTATTTGTGGACATCATGTAATTATCAATAGGGTTTTTAAAGAAATTTTGCATTTGTTCTGGCAGGTAGGAAATAAAGTTGTTAGATACTATTTTTAAATAATCTTCATTCCATTTGGTGTAAAATTTAAAGGGATCACTCTCTATTCCTGTAATATTTACGTTTAGATCTTCCCAGAATCTAATAAGATTCTGATATATATTTGCTCCGCTAAGCATTTTATTAATGATTTCTTGTGGATAAGCAGGATTAAAACCTTTGAAGTTTTTTGAATATTGATCATTTGAAACCTCAAACCATTTTTTAATAATCTCTTGGGTTGGTTTCATGCTTTCCTCAAAGATATTTGTTATAGGAGTATCCTTCTTTTCCTCTACTTTCTCCTTCGAGTTTATGGCCATAGTCATACTATTTTGCCAAAAATCAAACATTTTCCGTTGGATATCAAAGCACTGCTCTACGAAATTCATGGTCTCGCTCATTTTAATTCCTCCAATTTAGTGGACTCTTGGCATTTTCCAGGCGTCTGGGACAAAGTTTTGGGGTAATCAATTTGAAGTATTTGTTGGTTGAAACTTTGTCGCCCGTATGATGTAAAATATTACCATATCCCCTTGTGTAAATCAATGAGCTTTTGGGAATAATAGTATTTTACCTAATTCTAAATTAGGTAATTCCATTCCACCTCACGTATACAAGCACATCCTAGTGTCTACAGTTAAAATTTGTATGCCTATTTCATCCTAGTTATTCATAAAAAGCACCAATGACCACAATTTTTGTTAACTGTTTGCTGTGACATTCTGGCGCATTAATCTCAATCTAGCATTGTAATTCGCATAGAACATTCACTTCTCAAAAAAAAGCCAAAATCAGGCATTATGTCTGATTTCGGCTTTTTTAAGGATATTACGTACTTCTTATAAAACTACATTCTCAAAATTCCCGCATTGTTTAGAGTTGTAAACTCTTTAGCCATCGACCTATTAAGAGAGAGGGAGGGAGGGAGAGGCCTGACATACTAATATTTGATAATTTCTAATAAGTCTTCAGTTTTTTGATTTATAAATTTGTATGAATCATAAACACCTTGATTGTAGAATTCAAGTGCTAGTTTATCTGTAATAAAGTCCAGCAATAATCCCGCTGCTAAATCTCCGAGCTCCTCTTCTCTTTCTTTCAAAAAATGGGTTTGAATGGCCAAAATCATATCTTGTCGTTTTTCTTTACTTATTTTTATTTTATTATCCAAATTATTTTCCCTCCGAATCAGTACTAATTGCTTTAAACCATACCCCCAAAATGGTGGTTCTTACAACTTTAGGCACCAGTTACCCAACTCCCCACTACATATCCCACACGCCCCAGTTTGACAGACTTCACTCCATTTACCTCTACTTGTCATCGGTTGCTCTGCCGTCACCGAATACCGGAATTGCCTTTCCTAAATATGTCGGTTTTGGTTTGATGATCTTAGCCATTAGAAAATCTTTATTTCTAGCAGCCATTTCTCTAACTTTATATAAACCCATGACCTGTCCATAGTCATGTTTATCCGAAGCTACTCCATAAGCCTCAACCCCTAATTCCCTCGCAATAAAGACCGCTCTCATTAGGTGGTATTCCTGAGTAACAATAATGACCTTTTTCACTTGAAAGATATCCCTAGCCCTATACAAACTTTCATAAGTACTAAAACCAGCATGATCCATGAATATATCTTGATCAGAAATGCCTCTATCCATCAGGAATTTCTTCATGGCATTAACTTCATCATAATCCTTTCGGCCATGGTCACCACTAACAATCAATTTTTCTGCTTTACTCATTTGAAAAATCTCTTGCGCAACGGTCAAGCGATCATTCAGCATGGTTGAAACTGTACCATCTGGAGCAACATAGGCACCCAAGACAAGAATAGCATCGGCCTTAGGTACATCGTTAGGCCCTACTATAAATTCCATTCCTTTTTGTTCGACATACTTGTCAATTACTAAAACGGAGACACTCAGTGCAACCAAAATGCAAATGGAAAAACCTAAGATTCGTTTCAAATACTTCTTCAATAGTAATACTCACCCCTTTCGTAGTTCTTTGACTATTCCGATAATACTCTCGGCTTCCTCTTCATTATTCCTCATTTTTCCTTAATTTCCTCCAAAGATTGCATAAATAATTTGAAAAAGCCAGACCGCTCAAAATGCGACCTGACCTTTCACTTTCATACATTTGTCCAATGGTTCCCTTATGATCAATTCTTTGCCTTTTCATAAAGCTGAAAGGTTAAGGTATTACCTTCTGTGAAACTGTGGATTAAGAGATAAGCATCTTTATTATTTCTAAATTTAAAGTCAAGTACAGGATAGGCTACTGTTGCATCCTGCCCGGTAGGAACATAACTTATAGGCAAGGTATGACGGTGTCTTTCTAGAATTTCTAATCGGGCAAGAATTACGGCATTATAGAGAGTGGAAGAAACTTGGCAAACTCCTCCCCCAAGCCCCGGAGTGAAGGTGTCTCCTTCGATGATCATTGCTTCTTTATAACCCGCTTCAGCTGTTCGTTCTCCGACACTCTCATTGAAGGAGAACCGTTCTCCAGGTGCTAATAGTTTTCCATCGAGAGCCTTTGCAGCAAGGCGAATGTTCTCCGTACGATTAACCAAAGTTGAGTCAAAGTCAGTAGAGTATTGAGCGATTTGTATTGGTATTGGTTCTTTAATAGTAAGATTAAGTTTAATTGTTTTTCCATATCCGGCTACAACTCCATCATAAACACTTGAACCTATACTACTGGTATCGACAGACGTGGGATTCCACCGAACAGGCACATCAATAGTATCGCTGTTATAAAGCTTAGCTTGAACAGTTGTAGGTAAAGAATAGTCTTCATCTTGAGTAACCGTTGCAGCTATATCGGCAATTGAATAGATACTTGTTTCTTTTGCTGTTCCCGAAATTAAGTCACTTGAACTTTTAATTATCTCATCTGTTACAACTCCACTGCCCCCAAAAGAAACTAAGTTTGGACTTGAATTTTTAGCATAAAGCTTCCCAAAGTAACTGGCTACTGATTTTGGCAATGTTGGTACCGAAGGGTCTATAAATATAATGGGATCTCCATCTTTGGCTGCCACAACACTACCTGCCAAAGCATCAGCAAAACCGTAACCTGTGGCAAGATATATGGTTGATGGATTCGGTGCAAAGGTTTCTGCAATGATAACATTCGTATCAAACCGAGATTGTCCAGTCAACCGTTCGACACTAACCTGTGGTAACAAACTACTTATTTCGGATTTTACATTGTCTGAGATCGCGGCTACTCCCCCTGTTATGTATACTTTCGAAGGCTGCCTTTCCAGCAAAAAGTTTTTCATTTCTTGAGGGAGTGCATCGTGAGGAGATAACAGAATCGGCCAGCCTTTATTAGCAACAAAACTTGAGAT
>JAJYAS010000088.1 GCA_021779415.1 Bacillota bacterium | reverse complement strand
ACTTACCATAGGCAGTTAAAATAATGACTTCTGTGGCAGGGTAAAGTGCTTTAATTTGTCGAGTGGCTTCTATTCCGTCAATGCCGGGCATTTTGATATCCATAATAATTAAATCAGGGCGTGTGTGATGAACTTTCTCTAAGGCCTCTCGTCCGCTGGCAGCTTCCCCTAATATTGTGATAGGCAGGCCAGAATTTTGTAGGGTAAAGCATAAAATCTTGCGTTCTAATTCTTCGTCATCAACTAGTAATACCTTATACATCGTTTTTACCATCCTCAAGATTAGCTCGTTAGGATATGCACGTACGGATATGGATGTAAGTTTAATTATACTATAAAATCCTTATACTATAGGTAAAAAAATTGCTAGTCAATTTTAAACTTCTGACAATATTCTGTCATTGTTGCGCATCGTTTTATCTGGTTTTAGGATGAAATTGTGAGATGATAATGGTATTAATACAGCTCCCAATTGAAAGGAGAAATTACAATGATTATCGGAGTACCGAAAGAAATTAAGAACAATGAAAACCGTGTTGCTCTCACTCCTGCAGGCGTAGTGGCATTTTGCAAAGCGGGTCACCAAGTCGTCATTGAAAATAATGCTGGTGTTGGCAGTGGAATCAGTGATGAGGAATACCTTGCAGCTGGCGCCGAAATCTTGGCTACTCCGGTAGACGTTTTTGCTAGTGCAGATATGATTATGAAAGTTAAAGAGCCTCTACCTGTAGAATATGAGCTGTTCAAAGACGGGCAACTGCTGTTTACCTATCTTCACTTGGCTCCTGAGCCCACCTTGACCGCAGCCTTACTAAAGAAAAATGTCGTTGGGATTGCTTACGAAACGGTCCAGCCTGCTGATGGCAGTCTGCCTCTACTCATCCCCATGAGTGAAGTGGCCGGTCGTATGTCCATTCAAATTGGTGCTCAGTTCTTGGAAAAGCCCCATGGCGGAAGAGGTATTCTCTTAGGTGGAGTTCCTGGGGTTACCCCTGCTAAAGTGACCATTGTCGGTGGTGGTATTGTTGGTATCAACGCAGCTAAAATGGCAATAGGTATGGGAGCGGATGTTACTATTCTGGATGTAAGCAATACCCGTCTTCGCTATCTGGATGATATCTTCGGTACAAAGATCAAAACGTTAATGTCCAACAGTTACAATATTGCCCATGCTGTAGCGGAAGCCGATTTGCTGGTGGGCGCAGTTCTGATCCCTGGTGCCAAAGCTCCCAAGCTTGTTACCGAGGAAATGGTAAAAGCTATGAAACCCGGTTCAGTGATCGTTGACGTTGCTATTGACCAAGGAGGCAGCGTGGAAACGATTGATCATGTGACTACTCATGCAGAACCAACCTATGAAAAATTTGGTGTCACTCACTATAGTGTGGCCAACATGCCTGGAGCTGTAGCGCGTACGTCGACCTTCGCCTTGACCAATGCAACCTTGCCCTATGCGCTTAAGCTCGCTAACTTAGGCTATGCTGAAGCCATCAGAACCGACCTTGCGCTGGCTCGCGGTGTCAACGTTATTCATGGTAAACTCACCTATAAAGCAGTTGCAGAAGCTCTTAATCAGGAGTATACACCGTTGCCTGAGATTACTGAAGTTCCCTCCAGTTTTTAAGCTGGATTTCAGGTCAACGAGGGTTCTAGTAATTTAATAATTGACTCTTCTAGTTATATAGGAAAGGACAGGCTAAAATAGCTTGTCCTTTTCGCTTCTAAACTCCAGGTAGGGGTATGATTAAACTAACCTTAGTAAGTCCTTGTTCGGGTGCCAGCTTGACCCCGAATTCCCTGCCGAATTGCAGTTGTAGGCGCTTGTGAACATTGCGCAGACCAATTCCAGTTATCATAGGATGATCTCGGTTCAAATCGATGGCGGCATAATGCTGGGGCATGCCCACCCCATCATCGATTACTGAGATTTCTACTTTGCTGCCGACTTTTTCACCCATTATCCTGAGGTGACCAATGCCCTCTTTGGGTTCTAGTCCGTGGATACAGGCATTTTCCACCAAGGGCTGCAAACTTAGAAAGGGGATCTGTACTGCTTGAAGGTCTTCTGGAATCTCTATTGATAGTTCCAGTCGATTTCCAAACCGGTTTTTTTGGATGAGAAGATAGCTTTCTACATAATGAAGTTCTTCCTTTAAGGAAACCAGTCCTTCTGGTGGATCTAAATTGAGCCTTAATAAATTGGATAGAGCGAAAAGGGTATTTAGGCCTTTCTTATTTTCAGAAAGAGTGACCAAACTGATAATCGTGTTAAGAGTATTGAATAAAAAGTGGGGTTTAATTTGAGCTTGGAGGGTTTTTAACTCTGCTTTATGTAACGTGTGCTCAAGCTCTACGATAATACGCGCATCCTCGGCAGCTTTTAGCTTCTCTCTGCTTAACTCTTCTTGCATCTTAGCCCGATAAATCAGTTCGACGATATAACTAACCACAATTTGAATAAGTCCACCTGCAGCTTGGCATTTGTCCATGCTTATAACCTGGATTTCCCGAAATGTTTGGGTCAGATGTTCAGGATCAAGGCCTAAGTCAGCCGTCGTCTGAAGCATAGCTTCAATCCCGTGAGTTTCTGGTTTTTCCAGGTGCATCTGACCGCAAGTGATGGAGCCATAGAACTGAGCCTCCACCATAATGGGTACGGACATGAGCATAACACCAGCATGGCACTTACCCGTACATGAGTTGCCTTGCTCTATGGTCTTAAAACCTAGTTGGGCATTGGAATCAATACAGCGCTTTAGACCGGCCTCTGTGGAGCGGATGCTGTGGCAAAATCCATAAAAGTAATCATGCTGGACCACGGGAAAACCCAGGGCATCATTAATATCGATGGTAATGTCAGTGGCCTTAGTAAAGGTCTCAATAATTCGAACCAACTTGTCTTTTTCAATGAGCTGAAATAGGCTCTTTGGTTGATGATCCATACAATCCTCTCCTCTCCTGTACCCGGTCTAAACTCATTTCGAAGTTAACTTGTAACGTTATGATCGCGCGGTAGCCAATTGCCTTGATTATAGACTGAACAAGTTGCTTTCCGCTAGTTAAATTTATAAAGCTCAATGGAGCGTTTAAGGGGAAGCGGCTGGTTCGACAATTATCTGGGGACGCAGTATAATAGCAAGGCTAACGAACTTAATTTCTTGGACAATAGGAGGAAATATGGTTAAGAAGAAATGGTTAATTGTAGTAACTATTATGGCTTTGATGGTCTCACTTGCTGGTTGTGCAAAAAAATCTGAGGTCCCCAAAACAACTCAGCCCTCAACAGGAACTGCCCAATTGCCGGAAGGCCATCCCACTGAAACGTTGGCTCAACCGGGGAGCAAAGAAAGCCAAGCTGCTGTGGAAACTAAAATAAATGACTTGCTCAAGAAAAATTATCCTGGCGATTGGAAAGCTGCGGGAACTACGTTGAGTAAGGGTTCTTACACTGAGAATGGTAATTACAAGATAGTAGATGACATTGCAGCGCTGTTCCCTGATACCATGGGAGTATCCATTTTCGTCGGTGAAGAGAGGATTTCTTCCAGCGTTAAACGACAAGACACAGGCGAAAGGGTTCTGAAAGGGTATGCCACCCCTCCTACTGTCGGTGACGTTATGAAAAGTGGGACGACGGCGAGTACCTTAAGTAGCGGGTATCTGAAGGTTTATATTCCTTTTAAGGCTAACGGCAAGACCGTAGCAGTTATCACGGTGTCCGTTCCCCAACAGTAAAAAGTTTAACCACGTGCCTACCAGGTATTTAGCATTTTAAAGTAAAACAAGCTTGAAGAAGCCCGTAACGGAAATATTTGCGTTACGGGCTTCTCTATAGTTTAACCTAATCAGTTTAACCTAATCTGCGATTAGTCCCCTTTAGTTCCTCTAGAGCATGTACATATTTACCCGTTCTGATGAGCAAACTTTCTTGTAGTAACATTAAAAGGGGGATAGGTAATGCTAGAAACCAAACTGGAAAAGACAGAAGGTCGGGTAAGCTATCATGACTCTGTCGAAGAGATGCTCATCCGAATCAGGGAAGACGGGATGTCTAACGTCTTTGATCGGTGGAGTCAGCAGGAGAAGATTCGCTGTAATTTTTGCTTACAAGGTTTAAGCTGTCAACAGTGTTCCCAGGGGCCCTGCCGGATTAGTGAGAAGAGTGGACAGGATAAAGGGGTCTGCGGTATTGGACCCGATGCCATGGCTATGAGAAAGTTACTTCTGCAAAATATTATGGGAGCAGGTACTTATAGCCATCACGCCTATGAGGCTTTCAGAACCTTACGGGCAACCGGGGAAGGAAAGACTCCCTTTAAAATTACAGATGTCAATAAACTCAAATGGATGTGTGAAAAGCTTGGACTCAATGCGAATCAGGATATTAACCAGATGGCCCTACAATTAGCCGATCTGCTCAATGATCAAATGAATATCGGGACGGAAGAGCCTAATCTCATGGTCGAAGCGTTTGCTCCGAAGAAACGTAAAAAGGTCTGGAAAGACCTACATATCTATCCGGCAGGCGTGGTTCATGAAGAGCAGAATTCTGTGGCGAGTTGTTTGACCAATGTTGATGGAGATTACGTTTCCTTAGCACTGAAGGCCTTGCGTTTGGGCTTGGCCACGATCTATAATGCTCAAATTGGGCTGGAAATGGTCCAAGATATTTTGTTTGGCACGCCTCAGCCCCACGAAGTCAATGTTGATCTAGGGATTATGGACCCTGATTACATTAATATTGTGTTTAATGGTCACCAACCTTGGGCTGGCGCTGCGGCTATTGATAAGGCCAGAATGCCTGAGGTTCAAGCGAGGGCGAAAGCGGCTGGAGCAAAAGGACTTAGAATCGTAGGCTCTATTGAAACGGGTCAAGAGTTGCTCCAGAGATTTGAAGTGGATGATGTTTTTGTTGGCCTAATGGGGAACTGGCTGTCGATTGAGCCTTTACTAGCCACGGGTACAGTGGATGTCATGGCTATGGAAGAGAACTGTTCTCCTCCCGCTATTGACATGTATGCGGAAAAATATCAAATTACTTTGGTGAGTGTCAGTACGATAATCGGAGTTCCGGGACTTCAGCATAAAATGGCCTATCATCCCGGTGAAGTTGAAGGAATGGTCGATCAACTGATCAATTTGGGCATTGAAAACTTCAAGAAGAGGCATGGAAAAATTCCCTCGAAGGTTCCTAGAATAACGCAAAAAGCGATTGCGGGCTTTTCGACGGAAGCCGTTCTGGGAGCACTGGGCAATAAGCTGGATCCACTCGTGGATGTTATTGCCGCAGGAAAGATTAAAGGGGTAGTTGCTTTAGCGAACTGTTCTACCTTGAGAAACGGTCCGCAGGACTGGAACACGGTGAACCTGACGAAGGAACTGATTAAAAAGGATATCTTGGTTGTGGCTGGCGGCTGTGGCAATCATGCTTTGGAAGTGGCTGGGCTTTGTAACCTTGAGGCCATTAATATGGCAGGCAAGGGTTTGGCTGAAGTATGCGGTGCCTTGAAAATACCGCCTGTCTTAAGCTTTGGTACGTGTACGGATACGGGCAGAATCTCCATGCTTGTAACGGCACTGGCAGATCATCTGGATGTGGATATCCCTCAATTACCAATTGCCGTAACCGCTCCCGAATGGATGGAGCAAAAAGCCACGATCGATGGGGTTTTCGCAGTAGCGTACGGAGCCTACACCCACTTATCACCGACACCCTTTGTCACAGGGGCACCTCAACTGGTGAAGCTCTTGACCCAAGATGTGGAAGGATTGACTGGAGGGAAAGTTGCTCTTGGAGATGATCCTGTGGAAGTTGCCAATAATATCGAAGCTCATATTATGCTCAAGAGAAAGGGCCTAGGATTGAGCTAGGGAAGCAGGGGGACGGTTCTCTTGCTTCCGTGGGGAGCAACTTTTGGATAATACGGGTGAAACAAGGTGATACAACAGGGAAGCACAGGGACGGAAGCACAAGAACCGTCCCTGTGCTTTCTTTGCGAAGAAATAATTACAAAAGTTACTTAATTAATTTAATTTAATAGATTATAATAGAAAGAGAGGAGGGGAAGGTCCATGACTGAATTGCGTTATAACCCGTTGTTAGGGGATTGGACGATGGTGGCTACCCGCAGGCAAAATCGACCGAATATGCCGAAGGGGGGATGTCCTTTTTGCCCGGGTTCGGGTAAAGTTCCCGAACATTTCGATGTCCTTAAATACGATAATGATTTTCCTGCACTAATGCCTGATCCACCCGAGGCGGATCCCGTAGGGTCTGCCTTGTATAAAACCGCGAAAGCGTATGGGAAATGCGAGGTAATCCTCTATTCCCCCAATCATACCACGACACTTCCAGAGCTTTCTGTGGAGCATCTGGAAAAATTAATTGATTTGTGGACGGAGCGGTTTGTGGCCCTGAGTCAGGAACCAAACCATGAATATATTATGATTTTCGAGAATCGAGGGGAAGAGTGTGGTGTGACAATGCCTCATCCGCATGGTCAAATTTATGCTTATTCTTGGATTCCTTTGAAAATCCGCACGGAACTCGAGAATTGCCATTCCTATTATACCTCACACGGATCGTGTTTAATTTGTGACATGAATCAAGCCGAATTAGATTTTCAGAAGCGTGTCATTCATGAAAATGAGCATTTTTTAGCGTATATGCCGTTTTTTACGGATTACCCCTACGGGCTATTTATTGTGAGTAAAAATCATAAGACAGCTTTAAGTGATTTCACTCAGGAGGAAAAACGAAGTTTGGCTCTCATGCTGAAATATATGACAGGTGCTATGGATACTTTATTCCATAGGCTGTTTCCTTATATGATGGTCCTCCATCAACGACCGGTTCATGAGCAAGGTGCAGAGGATTATTATCACTTTCATATTGAATTTTACACTCCCTTGAGGGATGAAGGAAAACTAAAATACTATGCTTCTTCTGAAATGGGTGCTTGGGCGCCTGCTAACCCGCAAGCGGTAGAGGAGACCTCCGAGAATTTGCGCAGGGCGTTTGAAGAGTACCTCACTAAAGAAGGGCGGATCAAGGAATGCCTAGACTGAACACACTGAGGAAGACCTTTGCCAACGTCTTTGGCTATGGGGATAGCGGAGAGGAATTGCGGGTTTTCTTTGCCCCAGGTCGAGTTAATTTAATTGGAGAATACACGGATTTCACGGGTGGGTATGTCCTGCCTGCAGCGTTAACCTATGGAACCTGGGCGGTGGTTCATCCGCGCAAGGATCGAACGTTTCGTCTTGCGTCGACAAGTTTTGCTGATAGAGTAGAGGTCGACGCGGATAAGGTTGTTTACCGGCAGGCTGACGGCTGGGCAAATTATCCTAAAGGGGTCTTCAGTGAATTTAATCGCTTAGGTTTGCGCTTATCGGGTTACGATATTCTATATGATGGAAATATCCCTAAAGGAGCTGGGTTGTCCTCATCCGCTTCAATAGAAATGGTGACGGCAACTGCTCTTAATCACGTCGAAGCCTTCGGCTATTCATTAATTGACCTGACGAAGCTGGCTCAGCGAGCAGAAAATCAATTTGTCGGGGTGAATTGCGGGATTATGGATCAGTTCGCTTCAGGGATGGGACAGGCGGGACATGCGGTGCTCTTGAAATGTGACACCTTGGATTATCGTTATGTTCCGTTGGACTTGGGAGACTATCAAATCGTCATCACCAATTCTAATAAACAGCGGAGTTTGACAGACTCGAAGTATAATCAAAGAAGGCAAGAGTGCGAGGAAGGGGTTCGTATTATTCAAAAACACCTTCCTGAGGTTGATAGTTTGGGTAATGTCTCGCTTGATCAATGGCAAACAGTGCAGAAGTATGTAATGTTGCCGGAGGTTTATAAACGTTTAGACCATGTGATCCATGAAAATGACCGCACTCTAGCTTCGACTCTCGCTTTGGAAGCGGGGAAGATCCAGGAGTTTGGCCAGTATATGATTCAATCTCATGAGTCTCTGCGCGACCTCTTTGAAGTGACAGGGACGGAGCTCGACCTACTTTTTGAAGAGGCTCGTCAGGTTGAGGGATGTCTGGGTACGAGAATGACCGGCGCTGGTTTTGGCGGGTGTACTGTGAGTTTGGTTCATACCGAGGCTGTAGCGGATTTTAAAACTCAAGTGACCCAGAAATATCAGGCCAAGACTGGTTTCACACCGACGTTTTATATTGGGGAAAGTGGGGATGGAGCCCACGAAATATTGGGGAGGTAGAAGACAATGGCGGTTTTAGTTACGGGGGGAGCAGGATATATCGGTAGTCATACCGTGGCAGAATTGATGGCCAGAGGGGAAGAGGTCGTTGTTTTAGACAACCTGCAAAAAGGGCATCGTGACGCTGTGCTAGCAAAGACCTTCTATCAAGGGGATATCCGAGATATGGAGTTACTTGACAGAGTATTTTCTAGTCACGACATCGAAGCGGTTATCCATTTTGCTGCAGATTCTTTAGTCGGGGAGAGTGTTCAAAAACCACTTCAATATTATGATAATAATCTCATTACTGCGCAAAGATTGCTGTCCTCTATGGAGAAGCATGGAGTGAAAAAGATTGTTTTCTCGTCGACAGCTGCGACTTATGGAGAGCCTAAACACATTCCAATCCGGGAAACGGATCCGAAAGAGCCGACAAACCCCTATGGTGAGACGAAGCTTGCCATAGAAAATATGTTGAAATGGTGTGATCAAGCGTATGGAATTTCCTCAGTCTCGCTACGCTATTTTAATGCTGCAGGGGCACATCTGGAGGGGCATATTGGAGAAGACCATCGCCCGGAAAGCCATCTGATTCCTATTATCTTGCAAGTGGCCTTAGGACAGCGGGATTCTCTTGCAATTTTTGGAGATGACTATCCCACCCCAGATGGGACTTGCGTCCGCGACTACATTCATGTCACGGATTTGGCGATGGCGCATTGGCTTTCTCTGCAGAAACTCAGGAAAACACAAGAGAGTGCTGTTTACAATCTCGGCAATGGAGAGGGATTTTCTGTGCGGCAAGTTGTCGACAAAGCGAGGGAGATTACCGGACATACGATCCCAACTCAGGTGGTACCCCGTCGAGCGGGAGATCCGGCCGTTTTAATAGCTTCTTCTGACAAGGCCCTCGAAGAGTTAGGGTGGAATCCGCAATTTAATAGTTTGGAGCAGATCCTAAAAACGGCTTGGAACTGGCAGCGACATCATCCAGAAGGGTTTGATAAATGATGAACGTAAACGGAAAGATCAAGAGGCTAAGGAACTTTATTAGGGAGAAGGATTTGGACGGGGTCCTTCTCCGTAAACGTCGAAGCTTTTCTTGGCTGACGAACGGACGGGTAAATTATATTTTTACCACGACAGAGTTCGGAGTAGCGGATTTGTTGATTTTTCAGGACAAGGTTTACTGTATTACGACTAAAATGGAGTTTGCCCGGATACAGGAAGAGGAATTGTTTGATCTGGAAATTGAGTGGATCACGCCGGAGTGGTATGAGGGGCATCAAGAGGCTATTGACAAGCTATGCAGGGGTAAAAAG
>JAJYAS010000087.1 GCA_021779415.1 Bacillota bacterium | reverse complement strand
TTTCTGTGTAACGCATGGCAGCAGCATTATCACCATCAATATAACCGAAATTCCCGTGCCCATCAACCATTGGGTATCGAGTTGCCCACGGCTGTGCAAGGCGCACAGAAGCATCATAGATACTTGAATCGCCATGTGGATGATAAGCCCCCATACAATGACCTACAAGCCGTGCTGACTTACTGTGGGGCTTATCGTGCCGCATGTTTAACTCTTGCATTGCATATATAATTCTACGATGAACAGGCTTGAGACCATCACGCACATCCGGGATTGCCCGGTGTAAAATTACATACTTTGAATACCCTAAAAAGGCTTCAGGCAAAACTGTTTCTAATGGCTGTTCAATAATATTTGCGCTCATAATCTCAATCCTCCACGACAAGTTGCTTGATATAATAATTAATTAAGTTTCCGTTGTTTTCAAAGGAAGCGACTTTCGTAAAACCTATTTTAGCAACCAGCTTTTTTGATGGTTCATTGTTTTCCCTAACGGTACAAACGAGTAGTTTTTTCGCTAAAATATCCCTAGCATAGTAGATAGCAAATTCATTTAATGCTGTGGCGATCCCCTGACCTCGAAACTGGGGCAAAACACAGGTATGGTATATTTCAGCGGAAAACCAGTTACAACGCCCGATTGCGGTAACCCCAGCTATCTGAGTATCTTTAATAATTACAAAATGATCACATAACAAATCGCTGACAGACAAAGCCGGGAGGTCGTTGTCCGAACGAACAAAGTCAATTAATTTTTCGGCATCAGATCTGGTTTCTAGTTTTATCACGAACATCTTCCAACCCACCCTTTTGAAACGCCACCGGTAACACCTAAAATAATGTCACGGTGTTTATTTAGGCAAAATTCACTAACTGTAGACCATGGTGATCCGGCTAATTCACTCGCCATATCATTGGAGTTTTCTAAAAAATCTACTGTGTGTTTTTGTTGATAGTCAACCAAATATGTCAATATTTGTTGGGTGGATGGATTATCAAGCCATAACTTCAGATTAAATCTACGTTCCAACGCATCATCCAAGGCATGAGGCATATTTGTGGCTCCGACAACCACGCTGGTATCAGGCAAACGATCTAAACTTAAAAGAAGGGTGTTGGTGATGGCATTGTATTCTTTCATGGCCGATTGGTTAGCCAGTTGTCTTGCTGACCCGATAACATCCAACTCATCAATAAACAATAGCGCATTATTAGACATTGCGTGATCAAAAAGTTTCCCAATATTTTTGCTTGTGTCCCCAAGTGTAGATTCTAATAATGAATGTATTTTAATCGGCAAAAAAGGTAGTTGAAGGGACTTGGCCATTGCTTCGGCAAGACTTGTTTTGCCGTTCCCAGGTGGTCCGGCTAATAAAATCTTGTTTCTTATCGGTAGACCGGCAGAAATAATTTCCTCTGATTTTGCCCATTCATTTAAAAATAACGCTATTTCGGCAGAGAGGGTGGGGGAGAGATATACGCTGTCCATATCCCGCTGCGGTTCCTCCGCATAAACTAAGTTACTAATAGCTCTGGGTAACTCAATCATGTTGGGCCACTGATTGAGTGCTCGTTCGAGTGATTTAGCAACCTGTTCTCGGTTATTGCCACGTTCATTTGTTATCATCATTTCTACTGTCCGTTTTGCCTGTTCGTAATTACGCTGACCAATGGCGCGAATTAATAGTAAAACGTCGTTAGTTTTAGGCATGTTAACTCACATCCTCACTACTGTCATTTAAAATCAACTGTCTATGTAAATCTTGGCAAAACTCTGCGACTCTCGACCATGGTTTTCCTTCTAGGCTATTGACCGCGTTTTCCAGGGAAAATAATTGAGCGAAAAATATTTCACGATCCCTTTGGTAATTCATAATATAACGCTTTATCTCTGGCTTAGCCGGGGCCTCCAAATAGAAGTCAACGTTAAATCTACGGAGCAAAGCTCCATCAATTAAGTCTTTTTTATTTGTTGCCGCAATAACGACACAATTGTCCGACAATCTATCCAAGTTCATTAATAAGGAGTTAACAATAACGTTGTACTCACGTTGCCCACTTGAGCCACTGGATCGCTTTGACCCAATGGAGTCCAGTTCATCAATAAACAACAGACAATTATTGTTTTGAACAAAGTCAAATATTTGCTCAATATATCTGGATGTCTTACCAATGTATGAGTCTATGATACTTTGTGATTTAAGCGAAAGCATAGGAAGTTTCATTTCCTTTGCAATCGCCCCGGCTAAAGTTGTCTTACCATTTCCGGGGGGACCGCATAACAATATACGGTTGCGCATAGGTAGTCCGGCACGTCTCAGTGCCTTAAATTTTTTACGCTCACCCACAAATTTATATATATCAATTTTCTGGTCAGACGGTAGGTAAATATCACTTAGCCCTAATTTAGGATGATCCAACCATACAAAAGAACTAATTCCAGGCGGCAATTGTAACCCCGTTTGTTCAGGGAAGTAATGATCAAGTGTGGTCTCGATAATGGTTGCCGATTGCTCGTTTTGCCGAGAACGTTCCCTAGACACAATAGAATTTGCAATATTTCTAAAGGCATCGAAATCTTTAATCCCAACTGCCGCAATTAACGCAGCTACATCAGTAGAACGTGGCATAGTCCCCACTCCTTTTTTGATATTTTATCTAATAATATTATAAAGCATAATTTAAAAATCATCAATGATTTTATCTTGACATTATCATATTGCAATATAAATGAAAATCCCCTTTGACATTGCGTTGTTAAAGGGGGGGCTAACTATTTTCTAATCTGACAGGATTCAGTCTTACTCTGTTTTCTGTAGAGGCACTTTAAGACATTGTACCCAGACAGGGCACGTTGATGTTACTTTGTAATGGTTTGAAGTCAAAATGTTCCCGTGGACGGCCCACGTGGAAACAGTCTGTAGTCTGAATAATACGCACAGATGAGAATGGCTCTACAGGCGGGTTGGCGGGTTTTTGGGTCGAAATGATAGCGAGGAATTGGTGTTGTATACGGGCTTGGGAACATGTTTGAATGGGTTGATTTAGACAGTTTTAGGGTATAGTGTGCGCGCGGGAACATGTTGCATATGTAATTATTGCCAGTTGTGTTGGTAATTTTTGCCGAAGAAATTTGCTCGCAGAAAATGGGAATTAGGGAAGAATCATAGGGTATGATATGCCAGATCGTTTAGACGGTCTGGCAGTATTACTGTTTATTGGATTATTTTTGGTATCTTGGAAGGAAATGAAGGAAAAATGTTGAAGGGTTAAAGATAAATAATTGGGTGGCTTGAAAATCGTCTCAACGTAGGGATATGTATTTCTAATCCTGTGATGATGGATAAACGTGATGGATGACATTCTCAGTTGTACTAATGTCGAATATTAGGAAGTTGGTCAATATATGCCTTATAGTAATTTTGGGAAGATTCGATTTAAAATATTGCAAATGTACTTTCTAGAGAGGAGTATCAATGATTTTTGAAATTCTGTGCTTGGACAAAGCAGAACAAGTTAAATCAAGAACGGTAAAGACCTTTCTCTATGCCCTAATGGCGAATGACAATCTTCTAGAAACGCCCATAATGGATGTAGACAAGGGTGAGATTAAAGACCCAAAAAAAAATCTACAACTTCATATCGATCAGTTTCCAACAGACAAAATGTTGACGGGCGAAAGGTATTCGGTAGCTTTTATCGTTAGTATTAAATGCGACGAAATAAAAACAATAGATATGTTTCGGGTGGATTTAGTAGATTATATCAAAGCTATTGGCTTTTCAAATGTACGAATACTACTTGACGAGGTGTCGGCAAAACTTGCCGCTTCTCTGTATCCAAAAGTGTATTCCTTAGAGAACCAAGTCCGTACTTTTATAATTAACTTTTTCCTCAAGAATTTAGGCACAAATTGGACAAAGCTTGCAATGTCCGGTGACACCTTGGAAAAAATTAGAAAACGAAAGAACAACGATAAGATTTTCATTGTTAACAATCGTATTGATAGCGATGTTGCGCTTATTGATTTTGACGAATTAGGGCGCATACTTTACAATGAAAATTCAATTTTAAGTAGTAAAAAAGCTGACAATGTAGCGATTCTGATTGAAAAAATTTCATCAGCAACTGACTTGAACACCTTGAAAAGCGAGGTCTTAGAAGGCAATTTTTATAAGTATTTCAAAGATTGTTTTACACAAAAGGATTTTCAGAGCAAGTGGTATGACCTATACTACTATAGGAATAAGCTTGCCCATAATGGTTCGTTCTCTCAGGAAGAAATTGATATTTGTATTGCTCTTTGTGATAGCATCTCAGTTATTATTGATAAGGCCTATGAGAAACTGGACACCTTTAAACTTAGTACATCCGACCAAGAAGCTTTAATGGCTGCCGTTAATGAGTTCGTCTCCGAGACTCTGCAAGACAATTCTCCCGATAGTAGCTTATACATCACAATAACTGAGAATATATTACTTGAAGAATTACAAAATGCGCAGGATAAATTACCGTTTGTAGGACTGAGACATTTTGTTGTTGAATGGCTCGGAAATAAAGGCTACGACTATGATGCTTCATTTACTCTTATAAACTACTTAGAGGACAAAGGAATCGTTACACTTACAAAGGTGGATAATCCTTACGGAGAATACCAAACCACGAAAATTTCACTAGCGTGACTAGAATTAAGGGAGAGTCCAAAATGTTTTCTACTGTTGGAAAATAAATCATTTCCAATTATGATGCAAAACTGCATTGCAAATATTCATTCATTTTCCTTAATACTCTGAGAAAGGGAATCTTACATGAGAAATTTAAGTAAAAAAGCATTTGACATTTATGTCGGATTTACAAGAGATCCTGCTATTTTTGCAATTGCGGATGAAGTAAGATGGTATACTAATGTAGATGCCACGCTTTTTGCGGTTATATTATTCGATTTTACTGATAAAGATTATAATGCTGTATTTTTGAAACGTAATCAAAACAAAAGAATTAAGTATATTGATAATGAGATATCATTTAAAAATATCAGGGAAGCCGAAGACTGGATTAATCTTACTGAAGTTAAAGTCAATATGGGGAAAATTAAACTAGAGCCTGACATTTACGATAGAGATGGGATAGATTTGTTTAATTCGGTTGTTGAGGAATCACGGATGCATCCTTATTTTAAAAATATTAAAGAAATACCAGCTCATAGTGCCGCAAAAAAATTAATTAGTGAAATTACACCACATTTTATCGATATAGATGGGAACTTTGTCGAACAGTTTCAAACAAGTGGATTTAATTCACGTTTGTGGGAATTATATTTGTTTTGTTATTTTCATGAAGACGGACTAAAAATAAACAGAGAATATAAAGCGCCTGACTTTATGCTTACTAATGGTGACATTTCAGTAGCTGTAGAAGCTGTTATCGCAGAAAATAAAACACCATATTTGCAAATAGACGAACAAAGAATACCCTCAGAAGTAAATGTTGAAGAAGAATCGAAAAATAGATTTCCTTTAATTTATGGAAGTCCATTAAATACCAAACTGAATCATAAAACCAAAGATAAAGCTTTACATTATTGGCAATACGAACATACGAAAAACACTCCATTTGTTATTGCGATAGCTGATTATCATGATGTTTTTGCTATGAACATGAGTACGACTGCTTTAATAAATTATTTATATGGGTTAAAACATTCACACTATTTTGATGTAAATGGAGAATTGGTTGTTATTACTGAAAAAATAAAGTCACATATAAAAGAGAGTACTGGTGTTGAGATACCCTCTGGATTCTTTTTTCAACCAAACTCAGAAAATGTTAGCGCAATAATACATTCAGCATCAGGAACTATTTCAAAGTTTGACAGAATCGGAAAACAGTGCGGATTTGATACAAATGATACAGAAATGTTAAGAATCGGTACTATACACAATCCAGAACCAAATGCAGATAAACCGCTTGTGTTTAAATATTTAGTTGACGAAAATAGTGAAGAGACTTGGGGTGAAGGTATTTCAGTATATCATAATCCCAATGCTTTAATTCCATTGCCAAAAGATTTCTTTCCTTCAGCTTCCCAGCATTATTTGGAAGATGGAAAGATTAAAACATTATATTCTCAGGAGCACGTTTACTCTTCTAATACTTTTTTAATTTCAAAAAAAACTTAGAGGTTATATGATTATTATAATTCGCTTTCTGAGTACATTGCTCTAATAAGCAAGGCCTAACCTAAGAAAGATATAATTTCGCTGCGAAAACCTATTGATATTAGATATGCGAACTTCATATTATATTATGCGTAGTTAAATGGCTTATGAGATTCACTGGTGGGGCCGTCTCAGTAGGCTAATACCCTGCCATAATTAGCTACCCGACCCATTGCCCCCAGCACACTACTTCTCTAAACAGGCCTAACCCGCCTGGGGTAAGATCAAGGCTAACCGGTACATATGTTTATTTGAACGTTTACGGGAATCCCGCCATGGACGATAAAGATATCCCGTCCTACGGTCCTTTGGCTTCGCGAAGCGTCCCCACCCGCCAGGGTGAGATCAAGATAAACAAGTACGTTTTTATATTTGAAGTGTGACCGGGTATCCCGCCATGGACCATGCCCGATGCATACCTCTTCTCTAAACAGGTCTAACCCGCCCGGGGTGAGATCAAGGATAAACATGTTCGTATTTATAAAGAGGGTTTACGGGTATCCCGTCATGGGGCGATGGAGCGTCGTTGGGGTATTGGAAAGGTCTGTTAAGGGAGGCTATTTGCCAGATTGCTTGTTTGGAGCGGTCTGGCAGTTTTTAAGGTATGAACAGTAAGAAACCCCTAACACAAAAGGAAATTTTCCTATTGACAAGGATAATTACAACTGTAATAATATAGTTACAGTTGTAATTATATTGTAGGTGATTATATGGAATCCCCCAAAATTTCTGATGCAGAATGGGAAGTTATGAAAGTATTGTGGGCAACAAGTTGTCCTTGTACTGCTAATCAGGTTGTTGAGAATCTAGCTGAGTCTACAGATTGGAAACCTAATACTATTAAAACTTTAATTAATAGGTTGGTAAAGAAACAAGTTGTAGACTACAAAGAAGTAGGACGAGTCTATTATTACTACCCTTTACTGACCGAATCGCAATGTGTTAAAGCGGAGAGTGAGTCTTTCTTAAAAAAGGTATTTGGCGGGGCGATCAAGCCCATGCTGGTAACCTTCTTAACGGACGAAAAGTTATCTCAGGCGGAAATTGAAGAACTCAAACGTCTTTTAGATGAAAGAAAGCAGTAAAGCTAGACTATTCTTCGTAGCCTATTAGGATGATAATTTTGGTGTTAAATTGTAAAGGCGGTGGGAACTTTGCATATCGTCATAGCCGTTGGCATTTTGTCTACCATTTTCATAATTAATTATCTGCTAGGCCAGGTGAATGTAAAAGCTCAATCCAAGCATGAACTTGAAAATGAAACTAAGGAAAACGCCGCCAACTTTTCTAGTAAGTTAGCCCTTCCTAACCGATGAAAAATTAGAAATAAAGAAACTCTTTTGGAAGAAGGGGATGAGTAGGGTTGGACTACTTTGGTTTATTTAGCTGGGTTCTCGGAACTTCAGCTAAAGCAAGCATATTAATTATTGGCTTGATCCTCATTAAATTATTGTTTAGGGATAGGTTAGGGGCTCGTATTCACTATGGTCTATGGATTATCGTTCTTATCAGTCTAGTATTACCCTGGACACCTGCCAGTCCAGTAAGTATTTATAATCTGTCTAATTCTAGACCACTAGGCTCAATTGTTGCTCCGGCACAGGAATACATAAATTCAGTAGTAACTAGCTCAATTTGGTCGAGTCAATCGACTGCAGTCGGCGCAAGTGAGGTAAGTCCTAATAATTCCATAAATAGTGACAATCAAGTAAGTGTGCCAGCACCGTCCAATCACATATCAATCTACGCAATATTGTTCCTGATTTGGGTATTAGGGATAGTATTCCTAACTATGTCGATGATCTTTGTAAATAGAAAGTTCTCAAAAAAGCTAATGCGCGAAACTGTTAATTCACAGCGTGTGTTTGACATTTTTACCGAATCCAAAAGGTCTATTAATATAAATAATCAAATCGCTCTGTTGCAAACTCACGACCTATCTAGTCCATCGCTTTATGGGTTGGTTCGCCCGCACTTACTATTACCCAGTTGGACGGTAGAGTCCCTAAGTGAGGATCAATTAAGACACGTATTTTTGCACGAACTCTGGCACTATAAGCGTAAGGACATATTGGTTAACTGGTTGGCCCAGGTACTACTCATAATACATTGGTTCAATCCAGTGATGTGGTACGCCGTTTTCAGCATGCATCAAGACCAAGAAATATCCTGTGATTCTTTGGTGCTGCAAACCTTAGATACTAATGAACGGAAAGATTATGCTCAAACATTAATAAGACAACTTGAGTATAATTCCAATGCCAAAGGTATTATTAGTCTGGCAAGCTTGGGCGCTCCGCGATCGCAGATTAGACGAAGGTTGGCGATAATTAAAGGATTAAAAGGGGTATCGTGGAAATGGACTTTAGTGGTTGTACCTGTGGTACTAATTCTAGCATTTGTTACTTTAACCAATGCCAATGTAAGTTCATCGAATTTATTTGAAGGCGTTAAGTCTAATGGCGTTTCCATATCTATAGCCTCGGCTCAAAACACGCCTAATTCAAACAAAAAAAGTCCTCAAGTCAGTACTCTAAATCAAGGTGCAAACAAAACCAATGCTACCATCACAGAAACAACCCAAAATCCTGAAAATATGGAGAGCAATAGTACAACGAGCAATCAAAACCCACTAACTAACCCGCTCTTTGATACAACATTAACATTACCGAATGGTCAGACGATTTCGCCAAACCAAACCGTGCAATGGAAAGACCTCTTCATATCTCTGCAGATACAGAGTATTCCGAACCACAGTCCGAAATATCTGGAAGTAATTGGTAATCACTCTACGGTGCTCAGTCATAGCAACGTTTCCACTTCAGCGGGAACAGCAACAATTGTTTTAAATGAAAGAACTCCGTCAGCTGCAGCCCACTCAACGACCCCAACCTACGAATATTGGGTTATCGTATATGGAAGTCAATACACTTACGCCATCGAAGCCACTGTAAACGGCAAACGCAATAATGCTAAGAACGAAGTGATGGAACTCTTAAAAAATTGGAAGGTTCCTCAGTAAATAGTCCTCAACGTAAAAAGCAATCTGTAACTTTCGCGTCAAGTCGCTGCCGCGGGTGCCTCTATTTTGCCCCCCGTGGGGGGCAAAATAGAGAACTTGTGTGTCGGGGAAATGGGTAAGGTCGGACACTGATTTTTTTTGCAAGATTACTTTTTGGGCGGTTTGGCTCTTCTTGGATTATTTTCACGATATTAGAAGGAAGTCGTGGAAAGATGTGAAAGGTGTAACCTAAATTCCCGATAATTTATAACGAGGCTGGCGGCTTAATTCCGAGGCTCTTATAAAGTCCTTCCTGTTTCTTTGTTACCTCACCTACCCGCAGAGCATAACCTG
>JAJYAS010000086.1 GCA_021779415.1 Bacillota bacterium | reverse complement strand
GTACGATTACGATCGGTTGAGTCTTTGCGGAAGGCGGGTAAAGTCTCTACGCCACTGGCCATTTTTTCTCCTTGGAGAGACCGTTTGAGCCCTCCATTTTGAAGTTGAGCGAAAATATCTGTGAGTTGGTCGCCTAAGAAGATGGAAATAATGGCTGGAGGTGCTTCGTTCGCACCGAGACGGTGATCATTGCCAGGAGTTGCTGCGGAAACTCGGAGTAACTCAGCATAATCATCAACCGCTTTTACTACAGCACATACTATAGTAAGAAACTGGAAGTTTTCGTGAGGAGTTGGGCCTGGGTCTAGGAGATTCTGCCCATCGTCTGTGGACATCGACCAATTGTTATGTTTGCCTGAACCGTTGACTCCTGCAAAAGGTTTTTCATGAAGGAGGCAAACCATGTCATGACGAAGGGCTACCTTTTTCATGCTGTCCATAACCAGTTGGTTGTGGTCAGTTGCAATGTTTGTCGTTCCAAATATGGGCGCAAGCTCAAACTGACCAGGAGCTACTTCATTATGCTGGGTCTTGGCCAGAACACCTAATTTCCATAAGTCCACATTCAAATCATGCATAAAAGCAGCCACACGAGTTTTGAGGCTCCCGAAATAATGATCTTCCATTTCCTGGCCCTTAGGAGCCATAGATCCAAATAAAGTTCGACCAGTAAGCATGAGGTCCATACGTTGATCAAAAAATTTCTTGTCTACAAGGAAATACTCTTGTTCCGCACCAACAGTGCTCGTGACATGAGTGGCTGTGGTGTTACCAAAGAGTCGTAATACGCGCAAGGCTTGCTTGGATAGAGCCTGCATGGAGCGTAAAAGTGGGGTCTTTTTATCAAGGGCTTCTCCAGTATAAGAGCAGAAAGCTGTTGGAATGCAGAGGGTTAAGGAGCCAGCATCTTCTTTAAGAAAAGCGGGGGAGGTGCAGTCCCAAGATGTGTAGCCTCTTGCTTCAAATGTAGCTCGAATTCCACCACTGGGGAAGGAGGAAGCATCTGGTTCTCCTTGAATCAGCTCTTTGCCGGAGAATTCCATAACCACACGCCCATTCGCAGTAGGGGAGATGAAGGAGTCGTGTTTTTCAGCTGTGATTCCTGTTAAGGGTTGGAACCAGTGTGTGAAATGTGTCGCTCCTTTTTCAATTGCCCAGTCCTTCATAGAATTAGCCACGATCTCTGCGACACCGGGGTCGAGAGAAAGTCCTTGCTCGATTGTTTTACGTAGGGATTTGTAGGTTGCTTTCGGTAAACGTTCTTTCATAATAGCGTCATTAAACACATTTTCACCAAAGATATCCATTTTTCATAACCCCTTCCATTGTCTGATTGTTAATAGTTTCATAAAAAAAACAAAAAGACTCCCCCTAAAGATTGTTTTTCAATCTTTAAGAAGCGCCATTGCTTCATTTAATATAGTCTTAAGTTATCATGTTATTTGTCGCCTGACAAGAGATATTTTGTAGGTATACAGTATTAATCATTAAAAGGAAGGAAAGATCACTTTAAATTATAAAAAATATTATAAGTAGCTAAAAAATGGTAGGAGATCAGGGAGTGGAAATAGAATATTCTAATAATTATAATCAGTCGGATTATTCTGGCGGGGGATGAAAGGTATGACACATAAGATAAAATTGGGTATTGTCGGCATGGGACAGGGGGGGACGACAGTCTATAAAACGCTACGTAGCGTTGAACAAATTGTGATTTGCATGGTATGCGATCGTTTAGAAAGTACACCGGGGATGGAAATGGCGCGGTTAGATGGAGTGCCGACCTGTAAATCGTTAGAGGAATTTTTACAGGTAGCCAATCTCGATGTGATACTCGAAGCGACAGGCTTGCCAGAAGTACAACAACAAATTGAACAGAGCAAAGAAAAAACCAGTGCTGTAATTGAAGCCCAAGGGGCTAATCTGATGATGCATATTATTGAAGAGAAAGAAAAGTTGGCAGATATTAAACGCTTAAAAGGAGAACTCGACGCCATCCTGAACTCAGTCCAAGAAGCTATTGAAGTAGCGGGGATTGACGGATGTATTAAGTACGTCAATCCTTCGTTTAGTCGTGTTACCTCAATTCCTGCGGGTCAGCGAATTGGACAAAATATTTTCGATGTTTCTCCAAGTAGTGCACTGGCGCGGTCTTTGCGGACCCATGAAGCAGTGTTCGCCCATCGATCAGTAGTCGGAGGATCGAATGCGGATGTGATTTCTAATGCATCTCCCATTGTGGTTGAAGGGAAAATGGAAGGCGCTGTTGTGGTTTTTCAACCACTGACGGACATCTATAGGTTGATGGAACAGTTGAAAGCGTCCAATCAAGTAATCGATGATTTGCAAACCCGAATCAACCAAATCTCTACTAGCCACTACTCATTTGATGATCTGATCGGTAGCCATCCAGAATTTGAATGTGCTTTGGATTTGGCCCGCAAAGCTGCAAAGAGCGATTCGACCATTCTGATTACCGGAGAATCAGGTACCGGAAAGGAACTATTTGCTCATGCGATTCATGGAGCTAGTTTACGTAGGGATAAGCCATTTATCAAGGTGAACTGTGCAGCAATTCCTGAGTCATTACTCGAAAGCGAATTTTTCGGGCATGAAAAGGGGGCCTTCACGGGTGCACTGAAAACAAAGCTTGGAAAGATGGAGTTGGCTAACGGTGGAACAATTTTTTTAGATGAGATTGGAGATATGAATCCTTATTTGCAGGCCAAACTTCTACGAGTTATTCAGGAAATGGAGTTTGAGAGAGTTGGAGGGGCGCAAACTATTAAAGTGGATGTGCGCGTAATTTCAGCGACCAATCGAAACTTAATGGAGATGTCTAGACGGGGGGATTTTAGAGAAGATCTATATTACCGACTCAATGTTCTGGAATTACGCTTACCGCCACTACGTAAACACAAAGAAGATATTCCGGCTTATGCGCATTCCCTCATTGTCAAGTTTAATCGTAAGTTCGGTAAACATGTCGTTGGATTAACAGCCCAAGCGGAGGAACTATTAATGAAATACGATTGGCCCGGTAATATCCGGGAGCTCCAAAATGTTGTGGAACGGGCAATGGTGACGGTGGAGGAAGATATAATTACCCATAAACATATTCTGAATTTCGTAGACTCCCAGGGGTCAATTCAGGAGAAACAGGTAATTGGAGTAATTATGCCCATTGAAGAAATGGAAAAGCAAATGATTCAATGGGCTTTGAAACGTTATGGAAATTCAATGGAGGGAAAGAAGCAAGCGGCCAATGCTTTAAAGATATCTCTAGCCACACTTTATAATAAACTGAAGACTATGCCCGAGAGGACCTGAAGGTAGTAATTACTGTTGTATTCTAATTATTAGAACACAACCACGACTAAATTCTAGAATTTATAGAGAAAACATGATCATTGAGGTTAACTAGCAAGGGGTAATAACCCAGCTTCTTTCAATACTCTAAATAAATGATTTGGCTAAACAAGGAGTTAATGGGACGCACAGGCTTATCGGCCATTATTATCTGAAGATTCTTCCAATTAAAGGTCTTTTTGGCACGTGGATTGCTTATCATCTTTATATAAGCAAATTAGAGGTTGAGGGAGGATTGAGATCTATGAGTACAGCAACGCAAACACCTTATCACTTTTTGATCCGAAGGGTTCATTCCTTGTTGGGATTATTGCCCATCGGACTATTTTTAGCCTTTCACATGACTCTTAATTTAAGCGCACGTCTTGGAGCAACACAGTATGATCAAATCATTAATACGATGCGAAGTTTCCCTGGAATTTTCATTGTTGAACTTGTTATCATTTTTATACCCATCGCCATTCATGCTATTTACGGAACATGGGTGGTGTACACCGGGCAAGGCAATGGTTGGCGCTATAAATACGTTAGGAATTGGTTCTATATTATCCAACGGATTTCTGGCCTTTATACCGTAGTCTTTGTTATTACTCACGTCTACCTTCTGCGTCTAGGTGAGGCTAATTTCGCAGCACTCCAGCACTTTGTGAGCCAACCGTTGGGCTTGATTTTCTACTCGTTAGGGGTGTTGTTTGCGATTTTTCATTTTACAAACGGCTTATGGGCTTTTGCCATTACTTGGGGTTTCACAGTTGGACCGCATTCTCAGAAAGTTTGGATTTATATTCTCTCAGTTGTTTTCGTTATCATGTCTGCGATGGGATTATTCGCTTTAACAGCTTTTTTAAAGTAAGAAGGAATGGGAGGGCTAGAGATGAGTAATGTTATCGTAGTGGGAGGCGGCCTAGCCGGATTAATGGCTACGATCAAGATGGCTGAGGCCGGAACACACGTCGATTTGTTTTCTTTAGTACCAGTCAAACGGTCACACTCCGTTTGCGCTCAAGGGGGGATCAACGGAGCAGTAAATACCAAAGGGGAAGGTGATTCCACTTGGAATCACTTTGATGATTCAGTTTACGGGGGGGACTTTCTGGCCAATCAACCGCCGGTGAAAGCTATGTGTGATGAGGCACCCGGCATTATCCACTTGATGGACAGGATGGGCGTTATGTTTAGCCGTACGCCCGAAGGGCTCTTGGATTTTCGTCGTTTCGGAGGGACCAAATTCTGCCGGACGGCCTTTGCGGGGGCGACAACAGGTCAGCAACTACTCTATGCGCTCGATGAGCAAGTTCGGCGCTATGAAGTTGAATGCCTAGTGCAAAAATACGAACAATGGGAACTGCTCTCGGCGGTGCTCGATGAGGGAGTTTGCCAGGGGATTGTCGCCCAAAATCTGCGAGATATGAGCATTAAGTCGTTTGCAGCGGATGCCGTGATTATTGCTACAGGAGGTCTAGGCGCGGTATTTGGCAAAAGCACTAATTCTACAATTTGTACAGGAAGTGCTGCCTCTGCGTTATATCAACAAGGCGTAAAATACGCCAATGGCGAGTTTATCCAGATTCACCCCACCGCTATCCCGGGCGATGACAAGCTCAGACTGATGTCCGAATCAGCCCGCGGAGAAGGCGGACGCATCTGGACTTATAAAGACGGAAAACCTTGGTACTTTCTCGAGGAAATGTTTCCAGCTTACGGAAACCTAGTTCCTCGGGATATTGCAACACGTGCAATTTATCAAGTTGTCTTTGACCAAGGGCTTGGGATCAATGGAGAGAACATGGTTTACCTCGACCTGTCGCACATTGATCCGCATGTACTGCAACTGAAGCTTGGAGGAATTTTGGAAATTTATGAGAAGTTCGTCGGTGATGACCCAAAGAAAGTTCCGATGCGTATTTTCCCAGCTGTACATTATTCTATGGGTGGACTTTGGGTCGATTACGACCAAATGACGAATATTCCGGGGCTTTTTGCGGCTGGAGAATGTGAATACCAATATCATGGGGCAAATCGTCTCGGGGCGAATTCCTTACTTTCTGCAATTTACGGAGGAATGGTCGCTGGGCCGAAAGCGATGGATTACATTAAACGTAATAAGAGGCAAACCCCAAGCGGTAGTGAGTCGATCTTCATCAAAGAAAAGAAACGGCAAGAGGACCTTTGGGCGAAGATGCTGACGATGAACGGATCCGAAAACCCTTACCTTCTTCACAAAGAACTCGGAGAAATCATGACTTTGAATGTTACCGTTGTGCGCTACAATGATAAACTGGCAGAAACCGATAAGATGCTTCAGGAACTCATGAAACGCTGGCACAATATCGGAAGAAGAGACAACGTGGAATGGGGGACCCAAGAAGGAACGTTCATCCGTCATCTCTGGAATATGCTGGAGCTAGCAAGAGTGATTACCCAGGGAGCCTTAAGTCGAAATGAGAGTAGAGGAGCCCACTATAAACCGGAGTATCCCGACCGTGATGATGAAAACTGGCTAAAAACTACGATTGCTACTTGGACACCCAGCGGACCTGTACTTAGTTATGAACCGATTGACGTGTCGCTCATTCCACTACGAGCTCGTCGTTATGATATAGAAAAGTAGGAGGGGGTTTGAATATGACTGAGCAAAATGTAATACGCCTAAAAATCCGTCGTCAAGATGGTCCCAATAAACCCTTCCATTGGGAAGAGTTTGAAATTCCTTATCGTGAGAAATCCAACGTCATTTCTTGTTTGATGGAGATTCAAAAAAATCCAGTGACAGCTGAAGGGAAGAAGACGACCCCGGTGGTTTGGGAATGCAACTGTCTGGAGGAGGTTTGCGGGGCTTGTACCATGAATATTAATGGGCAGGGGAAGCAAGCTTGTTCCGCACTCGTAGACCAGCTATCCCAGCCTATTGTACTCGAACCGCTGAGGAAATTTCCACTGGTTCGAGATTTGATGGTTGATCGACAAGTCATGTTCGAGAATTTGAAAAAGGTCCATGCTTGGATTCCGATCGACGGGACATATAATTTAGGACCTGGACCACGGATGGCAGAAGTTAAGCGTCAATGGGCCTATGAACTGTCAAAATGTATGACCTGCGGATGTTGCATGGAAGCTTGTCCGCAAGTGAATTCACGCTCAAAATTTATTGGACCGTCAGCAATATCCCAGGTCCGTCTCTTTAATGCTCATCCGACCGGGGAAATGAATAAACACGAACGATTGGCAGCTTTGCTTGACCAGGGTGGGATTGCCGACTGTGGGAATGCCCAAAACTGTGTTCGAGCTTGTCCAAAGGATATACCATTGACATCCAGTCTGGCAGATTTAAACCGGGAAACCAACAAATTTGCTCTTGACCGTTGGCTTCGGAAATAAGAGAAAGTGAAAATATGAAGACAGAAAATTGTACATTGTATACAGTATACCATTGCGAAGTTCCTAACTCCCCTGTATACTTGAAGAATAGAAATTATAAGAATAATCTAATAAGGAGTTTTGAATTTATGGGAACACTACGAGAAGATTCTTTAGCACTTCATCGCGACAATATCGGAAAACTGGAAGTCCGCGGCAAAGTTCAGGTGCGTAATAGCCGAGACTTGTCCTTGGCTTACTCTCCGGGAGTAGCAGAACCCTGTTTGGACATTCAGAAGGATCCTGACTTAGCGTACGAGTATACTAATAAAGGTAATTTTGTAGCCATCGTTTCTAACGGGACCGCTGTTCTTGGTCTGGGAAACATCGGAGCGCTCGCATCTATGCCCGTTATGGAAGGAAAGTCCGTACTCTTCAAAACGTTTGCAGGAGTGGATGCTTTTCCGATTTGCCTGGATACGACCGATGTTGAACAAGTCATTCAGACGGTCAAGTTCCTTGAACCCACTTTTGGCGGGATCAACTTAGAAGATATTAGTGCACCTGCATGCTTCGAGATTGAAGAGCGCTTGAAGAAAGAAATGAACATTCCAGTGTTTCATGATGATCAACATGGAACAGCCATTGTCGTAATGGCAGGGATGATTAATGCTCTTAAGGTTGTGGGAAAATCTATAGGGAGCATTCGTGTCGTCACCAACGGCGCTGGGGCAGCTGGTGTAGCGATTATTAAATTACTTATGAGCTTGGGTGTTAAAGACGTCATTATGTGTGATACTAAAGGAACGATCTACACTGGACGCCCGGAAGGTATGAACAAAACAAAAGATGAAATCGCCAAAGTCACTAATCCTCAGAAGCTGGTGGGATCGCTTGCCGATGCTATGGCTGGAGCAGATGTCTTTATTGGTGTTTCTGTAGGCAATACTGTAACGCCTGAGATGGTTCGGTCCATGGCCCAAGACCCGATTATATTTGCTATGGCGAATCCTACTCCAGAAATCATGCCCGAACTCGCCAAAGAAGCCGGAGCAAAGGTTGTGGGAACTGGACGTTCAGATATGCCTAACCAAATCAATAACGTCTCTGCTTTTCCAGGGATTTTCAGAGGTGCTTTGGACGTTCGAGCTTCACAAATTAATGAAGAAATGAAAGTCGCCGCGGCTTATGCAATTGCAAGTTTAGTTAGCGACGATGAGCGAACTGAGGACTATGTCATTCCGAAAGCGTTTGACACTCGCGTGGCTCCGGCTGTTGCTGCTGCTGTTGCTCAAGCTGCTATGGACAGTGGGGTAGCTAGGATAAAGGCTGATCCGGAAGAAATAGCTAAGAAAGTATGGGCAATTCGTCCGGAATAAATTATCGGAAATTTGGCCTTATATTGGGCAAAAAGGGATTAGCAATTTGCAAATCCCTTTTTGCGTCTCTATTAATACTTTAAAAGAAACTAAAATCGACATTTTTTGCATGATGGATTCTCTTTCGCTATAATGAAGGGTATAGATTACGATGGTCATGAGGAAGGAGTTGGGCGTTTGATAGCAACATTTGCTGTCGTGGATGATGATCGCGCATCGCAACGTATGCTTGCAGATATTTTGAATGCCAAAGGAGATGTTATTGCCGAGTTTTCTTCCGGACAGGAAGCGTTGAAATTTTTCGAAAGCGGTCGCCGAGTTGATGTATGTTTCATTGATCTCTTAATGCCGGATATTTCTGGCATTGAGGTGGTCGAAAAGGTACTCCCTCTTCATCCCACGACGTTGTTCGTTATGGTTTCTCAAGTTGAAGCCAAAACGCTGTTGGCTAACGCTTATGCAGTAGGAATTGAATTCTTTATTCATAAACCCATTAATCGCAATGAGATTATGGCAGTTACCGACCGGGTCTTGGAAAAACATCGCTTGAGATCGACCCTTGAACAAATTGAGAAATCCTTAGCGGAAGTTCGTTTTCCCGGGGTAGCTAGGACCGTGGAGACAAATGAACAAACGCTGAAAAAGAGATTTCAACTAATCTTTGCAGACTTGGGCATTTTGGGGGAAACTGGAGTCAGGGAATTGCAGGCGATTATTTTACACTTCAAAGATAGGGAAGATGAGTTATCTAATCAGCCCCTGCGGTTGATTTATGGTACGATTGCAATTACTGAAGAGGAAATTCAAAGTATAGAACAACGGATCCGCCGGATTATTAAGCAAGCTTTAGGTAACATTGCGCTACGTGGTTTGGAAGATTTTTATGACGAGTACTTTGAACGCTATGCTTCAAAGTACTTTGATTTTGCCGAAGTTCGTGAACGGGTATTAGAGCTGAGGCAGAAGCGGACCAGCACAGCGCGAATTAACATTCGCAAGTTCCTCATTGCTCTATACACTGATGTCTTTCATATAAATTAACTTAACTGGATGGAAGTAGGTAATTGGGAGAAATGTATTTTTCCAAAGAAATTTTTATATAGAAATTTTTCTGCTTGTTTGTCATTTGCTGTCGGATTCTGTAGTGCACAAGATATATTGTTATCAGAAACTTTCGCAAATTATGAAGGAGGGGTTCTGATGGCAGGGCGCAGAAAAATCGGATTGGCCACTAAAATCATTATTGGCCTGACACTAGGGATTCTGTACGGGTACTTTTTTCGCCAATACTCTGGTTGGCTAAAACCACTTGGGGACATGTTCATTCGTTCCATTAAAATGATTGTGGTTCCAATTGTATTCTCCACGATCGTCATCGGTATTGCGGGTGTCGGCGATTTGAAAAAGGTCGGCAAACTGGGTGGAAAAACTCTAATTTATTTTGAAATTATTACGACAATTGCCATTTTGCTCGG
>JAJYAS010000085.1 GCA_021779415.1 Bacillota bacterium | reverse complement strand
AAAAGTTATTTCAACTTCTTGGTAGAAGATGATGACTTGCTCTTTGTTTCTTTTGAAACTCTTGCGAGTTTCTCTCATTGGCTGTCCTTGTTGTTTAGTTTTCAAAGACCAAAGACCATTGTTTTCCTTGTCGTCTACGCTTATATTGTTCCCCGAACGACAAATATTACTATACCACAACTATAAGATCCCAATCAACTATCCTATGAGGCTATAATAATATTATTTTACTTGTTTAACTCTATTATTCTCCCTTTTACTCAATTAATCCCCTAAAGACACAATATTTATTTAGGAAATACTTGTTCTCAATATCAATTCCCATTCTTAACCCTTAAACAAGTATAGGTACCCTTTGCCATCGCAAAATTATACTTTCCGATACATGTTCAAAGGCTGATCTAAAATTATTGGATCAGCCTTTGAACACTTAATCTTCTCTACAGTAACTCTTCAACCTCTTCATCTTGAACGCTTTCGTCTCGAGGACGCATCGTTGGAAAGAGGATAACATCACGAATTGACGCACAATCCGTTAAGAACATCACCAATCGGTCGATACCAATCCCTAATCCACCCGTCGGCGGCAGACCATACTCTAGGGCTTGGACAAAGTCTTCATCCATGATATGCGCCTCATCATCTCCTTTAGCACGTTCAGCAGCCTGTGCTTCAAAACGTTGCCTCTGATCAATGGGGTCATTTAATTCAGAAAAGGCATTAGCAAGCTCACGTCCAAATATAAACGCTTCAAACCGATCCGTATATTCCGGGTGCTCGGCGTTACGTTTAGCCAACGGAGAAATTTCTACGGGATGTCCAGTTATAAAAGTAGGTTGGATCAAATTAGGTTCAACAAACTCTTCGAAAAACTCATTAATAATTTTACCACGAGACGCATCCTCTGCAACATGAAGGCCTTTCTCTTCAGCAAGTTGACGTGCCTGTTCATCCGTTAATACGTGTCGGAAGTCTACTCCGGAATACTCCAGAATCCCGTCCAACATTGGAAGCCGTTGCCAAGGGGTTTTGAATTGAAGAGGTTGTCCCTGATACGTAATCTCCATGGTGCCGTGTATTTTTTGAACTATCTGGGCGATCATCTCTTCTGTCAATTCCATGATATCTTCAACATTCGCATACGCTTGATAGAGCTCCATCATGGTGAACTCTGGATTATGTTTAATTGAAATTCCCTCGTTTCGGAAGGTTCGACCGATTTCAAATACCTTCTCAAATCCCCCAACAATAAGGCGTTTTAAGGGGAGTTCGAGAGCAATCCGCAAATATAGATCGATATCAAGAGTATTGTGATGCGTGCTGAACGGACGTGCCGCCGCTCCGCCTGGAATCGTATGAAGCGTCGGCGTCTCCACTTCGAGGAATTCCCGCTCCTCGAGAAACTCCCTCATGTACCGGATAATTTTGCTCCGCGTTACAAACACTTGGCGAACATCCGGATTCATAACCAAATCCAAATACCGTTTCCGATATCGTATTTCCACATTCGTGAGACCATGGAACTTTTCGGGTAACGGGCGCATCGCCTTAGAAAGTAATTTCACATTAAGAGCATGAATGGATACTTCTCCTCGTTTTGTTCGAAAAACTTTTCCTTCAACACCAATAATATCTCCCACGTCAAACTTTGTAATTAAATCAAACAGGGTCTGACCTAATTCATCCATTCGAATATAAATCTGGATACGCCCACTAAAATCTTGGATGTGTGTAAAAATAACTTTTCCCTGATCGCGCTTGCTCATAATCCGGCCCGCAACACTAACCACCTGACCTTCCAACTCTTCAAACCGCTCCAGAATATCAAGTGCTTTATGTGTACGCACATAGCGATCAGCGTAAGGTTCAATACCAGCTTGGCGAAGCAACTCTAGTTTTTCCAACCGAATTCGCCAGGGTTCGTTGGGATTATCCATTTGTTAATTCCTCCATTTTGTCTTCTTATCTTATCAATTTTACCAAACTTTGACGCCCTTAAACAAGGAAAATCAAAAATAATCAATAAACAAAGTGCAGCATCTATACGAGGTTAACCTCATTACAGAAACACTGCACTCAAATAAACTTATTTTCAATACCTAATTCATAAGATAACTCAATAATTATCTATGAATTTCATGGTCCTATTTAATATCTAGAATTTGATAGTGTAAAATACCTGCGGGAACATTGACTTCTACAATCGACCCTTTTGTCTGGCCTAGAACTGCTTTTCCAACCGGTGACTCATTGGAAATTTTATTCGTACCTGGATCTGCCTCAGCCGAACCCACAATAAAATATTCTTCCTCATCCCCAAAGTCAACATCTTTTAGACGAACTTTAGCGCCTAATGTCACAACATCTGTTCCTTCAACTTCATCAATTACTCGCGCGTTTCTAAGCATTTTCTCGAGAGTAATAATACGGCCTTCGATAAATGCCTGATCGTTCTTAGCATCATCGTACTCGGAGTTTTCGCTAATATCTCCAAAGTCGATGGCTTGCTTAATACGTGAAGCAACTTCCCGCCGCTTTACTGTTTTAGACAGTTCTAACTCTTCCTCAAGTTTTTTGAGGCCTTCTAAAGTTAGAATGACTTCTTTTTCAGCCATAGTTTTCTCGCTCCCTTTTCTCGTCCTACGCATTGCGCATCTAGTTGTCGCGCACCTTTCTAAAAGCCTTGTATGCGTACTCCCTTTAAATCTAGGAACTCCTTGAAAGATTCCTCAATTACATTACTCGTTATTATAAGGACCTTGCAAAATATTGTCAAGGATACTACTTTTCCTCTAAACGAGTAATGCTATCATATGTTTCCTTTTTTCGACATAATCTATGCTTCAGCTTGCAGGATTCGGCTGAAAACCGCACGCATTTCATCGTGTGATCTTGTTTGCATAATTTCGTCTCTAAGTTGAGCCGCTTTCCTAACCCCTTTAATATACCACACCGCGTGTTTCCGCATTTCATTGAGGCCAATACGTTCACCCTTATAGCGCAACACTCGATCGAAATGTTGCATTGCAACTATGATGCGTTCTTCGATGAGCGGTTCAGGCAATAATGTGCCATACCTTAAAAAATGCTGGGTGCGCGGAATGAGCCATGGGTTTCCAAGGGCACCTCGTCCGATCATTACCCCATCACATCCCGTTTGCTCGATCATTCTCCTAGCATCTTCTGGGGTGAAAACATCGCCGTTTCCAATGACCGGAATACTTACTTCTTGCTTAACTCGTCGAATCCAATCCCAATCAGCATGACCAGAATAAAATTGTTCTCGAGTTCTTGCATGAACTGTTAGCATTTGGACCCCTACAGATTCAAGGAGCTTCGCCAGTTCGATTGCCACAATTTTATCGTCGTTCCAGCCAAGGCGTATTTTTACCGTCACGGGTACCTTAACAGCACGCACAACAGCTGAAGCAATAGCTTGTGCACGAGGAAGATCCTTAAGCAGAGCCGAGCCTTCATTATTCTTAACAATCTTTAGTGCAGGGCATCCCATATTAATATCAATAACATTGGCCCTGCATTCTAAAGCCAATAACGCTGCACGAGCCATTGTCTCAGGGTCCGACCCAAAAAGCTGAACAATCCGCGGTTCGGCCTCTCCACTTAAATCCAGCATATTCAAGGTTCTTGAATTTTGATAGTTCAACGCTTTATCACTGATCATTTCGGTCCAAACATACTTCCCACCGACCGCACGGACCGTTTCCCGAAATGCCTTATCCGTCACCCCTGCCAATGGCGCCAAAAATACAGGAGCCTCAAGTTCATACTGTCCTAATTTCATCTCAAATCCTCTTATTAACTATTTCCGGTTGCGTTCATAGATCAATAAAAGTCCCTCAAGTGTTAAAAACGGATCTACAGTCTCAATCATTGTTGATTCTTGAGAGATCAATTTAGCTAAACCACCGGTGGCAATTACTTTTGTCTCTGCTCCCATTTCCTCTTTCATACGCCTAACAATACCGTCAACTTGACCCGTGAATCCATAATAAATTCCGGATTGCATTCCTGCAACAGTATTCTTCGCAATCACTGATGAAGGCTTAACCACCTCAATACGAGGCAACTTTGACGCCCTCTGAAATAATGCTTCTGTCGAGATCCCGATTCCAGGAGCAATCGCCCCACCCAAGTATTCTCCACGTTTCGAAACCACACAGAATGTGGTAGCTGTGCCAAAATCCACAATAACGAGCGGTCCCCCATATTTAGAATATGCAGCGACGGCATTTACAATACGGTCAGCCCCAACCTCTCTAGGGTTATCATAGACAATAGGCATTCCAGTTTTAACGCCAGGCCCCACAACAAGAGGTTCTACGCCGAAATACTTTCGAGCAAGCGCTTCTAGCGTTGGCATTACCGGAGGGACTACCGAGGAAATAACGACTGCACTCATTTTTTGAAAGGTTAAGCCACTAAAATCAAATAAATTTTTAATAACAACTGCATATTCATCTACAGTTCGAGACTTATCTGTGGACACTCTCCAATGATGGGTTAGCGTCCTCTCATCATAAACCCCCAACACAATGTTTGTATTGCCCACATCAAATAATAGAATCATAAAAATAACGCTCCTTCTGGCTAAGTAAGCGATCCTTTAGGAGGCTTGACGCCGGCGAACCACTTCCTGTCCGACCCAGACGGCAATACCGGCCTTAATCAGATCCCCCAAAATAAAGGGTACTAAACCAATCATTATAACACCGGCGACACTTGTCGGGCGGTGCAAAACCCAAGATAAAATTATATAGAGATAGCTTAACCCAACCACATATAAGGTGACAAGTCCAGCAAATACGCCAGCAATTGCCCGCCAAAGACTTCCTTCGCGATACACTTTACCCACAACATAAGCGGCGACCACATAGCCCAACAGAAATCCAAAAGTTGGCTTTAGTATGTAACCAAATCCACTAAATGGAGCGGATGAAAAAACCGGCAGTCCAAAGAGGCCCAATACCAAATACACCACCATGGCCATCGCCGCATACTCAGCTCCAAGAATAATACCGGAAATTAAAACTAAAACAGGCAAAATACTAAAAGGAACCAACGCCGGCGAAACCCAATGAACTAACATCCCTGCCAAACACATCAGTGCTGCCATAACAGCCGTCATGGCTAATTTCCTAGTTTTCATAACAAGTCCCCCTCCTATTGTAAACCTAATATTATATAAAAGTTTACAATGGAACTATGTAACTTGCAAGGCCATCTCCTTAAGTATACAAAAACCTTTTACCCATAACCATTTTGACCAAGCATACCCCTAAAAAAGCTCTAGAAATACTTGCCCAATTTGGAACGAAGTTGGACTTCTCCGGCATTGAAGCATTTTTCTCCATCCTCCGTTTCTAGAAGAAGTTCTCCATCAATTAATATTCCCTTAAAAACGCCCTGAAACACTTGCTCCCCTCGAAGGATTCTTACTTCTTCGCCCAAACCGACAGCTCTTTCCGACCAACTGTGCCTTAGCTCCTCAAACCTTTTCCTTTCGAGTAACCCTAATTCATTTTCTAATTGCTTTAAGATTTCAGCCGCTAATAGATTCAGGTCTACTTCATACCCCAAAATTTCAAAAAGTGTCGTCGCGTTGAAGGCAGTATTTAATTGTGTATAGGGAAAATTTGCGTTTATCCCCATACCCAGAATCAAGGTTTGAACGGAATTCCATTCACCCACAACTTCTCCTAGAATTCCAGCGATTTTCTGACCTTCAAAAATAAGATCGTTTGGCCATTTAATCCCAATACGCAACTGAAAGAGCTGCTCTAACGCGTTAACAATTGCAACACTCGCAGCTAGGGTTAATTTTGAGGCATCCGCCAAGGACAAATTAGGCCTTAGTACCACAGACATCCAAAGTCCACCCGCCGGAGATTCCCAATGTCGCTGTAACCGCCCTTTTCCCCCGCTCTGACAATTTGCCAAAACAATTTGGCCATGGACTCCACCTTGGCGAGCAAGTTCCTTGGCTCGAACGTTTGTCGATTCCAGCTGATCTTCAAGGTTGATCAGGTGTCCCAATGATGTTGTAGTCAACGCCCGCTTTAAAACCCACTCATTTAAGGTAAAGGGAGTTTTCAACAAGCGGTAACCCCTTTTTGTTTGGGCCTCTATCTCAAACCCTTCTTCTTTTAGAACTTTAATCTGTTTCCAGATGGCTGCCCTAGTGACATTCAATTGCTGACTAATTCTTTCTCCAGACACATAGTCTTCGGAGTTCGCGACGAGGAGATTAAGGATGTCATGACGTACCATTTAGATTCCTCTTTCCCAACTTTTCCGCGTCGTAGCTTTAATCTCACCGAGATCCAGGCTAAAGTCCAAAGCCTTTACCGAGTGGGTCAAAGCACCAATCGAGATCAAGTCGACCCCCGTCTCGGCCACAGCGCGGAGGCGTCCTTCCCCCATCCCCCCCGAAGCTTCAACGATTGCACGCTTGTCGATATACAGAACCGCTTCCCGCATTTCTTCTATTCCCATGTTGTCGAGCATTATCACATCGACCCCACAAATTATGGCTTCTTTTACCTGGTCGATGGTCTCACACTCAACCTCTATCTTCGTCATATGCCCCACTTGGGCCCTGATCCGTTTGACCGCCTCTGTTAATCCACCCACAGCAGCAAGATGATTATCCTTTAACATCACCGCATCATAAAGACCAAACCGATGATTCTGTCCACCACCTACTCTAACCGCATACTTCTGTAACGTGCGCCATCCTGGAAGGGTTTTTCGTGTATCCACAATCCTAACTTGAAGCCCTGCAACCTGATCAACCGCTCGTTTTGTTGCGGTTGCGATTCCTGAGAGATGTTGTAAGAAATTTAATGCCGTTCGCTCTCCCTGCAATATACTGCTAAAAGGGCCAGCTAGTTCTAGCACAACCTCTCCAACTTTCACAGTATCCCCTTCTTCGACCAACCTATAGACCTGAATCCGAGGATCGACACGCTGAAAGACCGCTTCAACAAGTGACAAACCAGCGACCACACCTTCTTGTTTAGCATAAAGTTTAGCTGCCCCAGTCAACTCTTCAGGCATAATTCTGGTACTGAGGTCCCCCGTCCCAATGTCTTCTTTCAATGCCCGATCAATCAGTTCCTGAAACTGGAACGTAGTGTACATCATATCCCTCCTTACGTTGCAAAGAGTGGTTACTCCAGAGTTCGTCAAACCGCAGCGGATAATCTGATCGAAAATGCCCACCTCGACTCTCCTTACGATTGAGAGCAGCTTTTGCAATAAGCAACCCCACCGTCAACATGTTAGCTGTTTCAAGGTCATCAACGCCTCGTACTGATGAGTCATCTTGATTCCAAGCTGTCAATAACTCAGTGGCCCTCTTGAGACCCTCCTCATTTCGCAAAATACCCACACTGTCCCACATCAAGTCCTGAATCCGATCCCGCAAACTTTGGTTGTCGAATTGCTTTTCCGACCCCTTCATATGAGTTCCTATTTCATGTTGACTTCCTTCAGGGCTAAGAACCCCAGCCCATGAAGGGGGTGTTAGTTTGGTTATATTTTCCCTAATTTTCTCTACGATGCGTGCTCCAAAAACCAATCCGTCCAGCAAAGAATTACTTGCTAAGCGATTGGCGCCATGAACCCCATTACAAGCGCATTCCCCTGCCGCATAAAGATGAGGTAGGCTTGTTTCCCCAAAAGAGTTTGTCGCAATCCCCCCCATCATATAATGGGCAGCTGGGGCAACTGGCACGGGGGTCGTCAATACATTAATTCCATACTTCAGACAAGTTTGATGTATAGTGGGAAACCGTTCCAGAATACGATCCTCTCCGATGGGTCGAAAATCCAAATACACTGCTCCCTCGTTCATTTCCTTCCAGATGGCTCGAGCAACAATATCGCGTGGCGCAAGTTCTTTCCCCTGCACATTATCCATAAAGCGTATCCCTGTGGCATTAATTAAATGTGCACCTTCTCCACGCACAGCTTCCGATATAAGAAATCTCGGTGCCTTAGGAATTAACAATGCCGTTGGGTGAAATTGCACAAATTCCATATCCATCAAATCTGCCCCAGCACGCAAGGCAACTGCCATACCATCTCCCGTTGCAACCCTAGGATTCGTCGTAAAGCGATAAACTTGCCCCAACCCTCCGGTTGCCAGAACCACTGCATTGGCTAAGTGCCCTTCCAGCTCCCCTGTTTCCTCATTAAGAACTAGGGCGCCTACAATATCCCCTTTAGAATTTTCTACCAGATCCACAAGAAAACGTCCTTCTAAGGCGGTGACATTGGGGCTTTCTTTCACTCTAGCAACTAAAGCTCGCTCGATTTCCCATCCCGTAGCATCCCCGAGCGCATGCAGTATTCTCCGCTGGCTATGTGCCCCTTCACGTGTGAGTGCAAGTTCCCCATCTTGGCGATCAAATTGAGCACCCATGGCCATTAGTTCTTCAACACAAGTGGGCCCCTCTTCGACCAAGACCCTTACTGTCGATGGGTCGCAAAGCCCGGCACCGGCGAGTAACGTGTCCTCAAAGTGCAAGTTTGGGGAGTCCGCTACATCAATAGCTACCGCAATCCCACCCTGGGCATGCTCTGTGTTGCTTTCTTCAATTGTTTTCTTCGTAAGTACTGTAACTTGGAATTGGTCACTGGCTTTAATCGCTGTATACAAACCCGCAATCCCACTACCCAAAACAAGTATGTCCGAATCAAAGACCTTTACGTCTGATTTGGACCAAGGGTATAAATAACGTCTCAACGTGCCCATCCCCTGCTCTTCTGCTTCTTATAAGGCCAGCATTCGGTCTAGTGCCTCTTTGGCCCTGACTCGTATTTCCTCTTCCACTGAAACACGGGGAGAGAGGGTTTTAAGTGCATCTCTCACTTTTGATAAAGTTGTCATTTTCATATTCGGGCAAACTAAGCGCTCTGATGCAAGATAGAACTCTTTATCCGGACAAACTTGATGAAGTCGGTGTAAAATTCCGGACTCCGTCCCCACAATAAAATCGTGACTCTCTGAGTTCTGAGCGTAGGCGATTAATCCTGCTGTAGAACCTATATAATCAGCTTCCTGGCAAATCTCTTCACGACATTCCGGGTGTACAATCACTTTGGCTAATGAATGTTGCTTTCTAGCCTTGAGAATGTCTTCCTTCGTCAATCGGTCATGAGTTTTACAGTGCCCAGGCCATAACTGAAGTGTTCGTCCAAGGATTTGTGCAGCATAACGTCCAAGATTTTCATCTGGAATAAATAGGATTTCTTCTCCCTGTAAAGACTGTACTACCTTCACCGCGTTGGAGGAGGTGCAGCAGATATCACTCTCCGCTTTAACTTCCGCGGCAGAATTAACATAACAGACCACTTTAACTCCGGGAACCCTCTTTTTATAGGCCCGTAAACCTTCAGCATCAACCATGTCCGCCATAGGACAACCCGCCTTAGACTCGGGTAATATCACCACTTTATCCGGTGATAGAATAGCTGCACTTTCCGCCATAAAATGCACACCGCAAAAAACAATGACTTCGGCGTCTGTTTTAGCGGCTTGTTGACTCAGTTGCAGGGAGTCCCCAACAAAATCAGCT